>CAZYAC010000141.1:0-11908 GCA_964645475.1 uncultured Saprospiraceae bacterium
TATTCCTTGTTTAGTATTATGTTTGTTTTTTAATGTTTAAATAACGTTTATTGGGTTTTGTTAAAGTTTGGGTAACGTTTGTTTGGGTTTAGTTTTTAGGTTAGCTGTATAAAAAAACACTCTGGATACTTTTTATTCGAATCAACCAAGCCATTCATTAAACCTAACATCTATAATTGAAGAAATTTTATCAAAATTTTCCCAAGTATCTTTTGCATGAAAAATTGAATCCAATTTTGATGTAAAGCATTCGTCGTAATCATCGATATAACTTCCATTATCAAAATCAAAATAATATTTAGTAAACTTTACAGCTTTATCATTTAATTCGTTTGAGGTAAATACCCCATCTAAAAAATCAATATAAATCTGTGTTCCTGTTTTTTCTCTTCTTAAGAATTTCCTTATTCCTTCTTTATTTTCTTCAGAAAACTTCGTACTAATTAATTTGTTATTGATAAGCCAAGCTAAAAACATACCTGTATGAACATAAGCTTGGTAAGAATCTAAACCTTCAGGAAAATCGCTATTCAAATGCCATTTTGCTTTATCAAAAATCTCAGTTTTCTCTAAGGAATTGATTGTAGTATCTACTTTATATCCTCTATTCTCAAATTCTTTTATCAATCGTTGAATTTCTTCTTTCGCTTCCTTATATGTCCCGTGATTTTCAATTCTATAAGTTAGAGACTTTCCTAATTTACCTTCTTTTATTCTAAGAAGCTTTTCATCTGCCTCTAAAAATATAACATCTGTTGTTTTTCTATTTTTTTTTGTTAAAAAAATCTTCATAATTTCATCATTTTATTTCTATAGTTGTTTTAGGAACAGTAATTTTATTTTTAAAAATTTTCGCATTTCCGCCAATAATAACCCCTCCTAATTCCTCCATTTTTTCTTGATTCTTCGTAAGTTTTGCTCCTCCTGACTTAGCATCAATAATACGATCTACTTTAGGAGGTGGAGGGTCAGTAATCATAATGATAAAATCAGGTCTTGCTATTTTTCCATTTGGCATTCTTACAGACACCTGTGTTAATAATACTTCTTTTTTCGGATCAATTTTATTTGCTAATTCATTTAAGACTTTCTCTTCATGAGCTTTCCCTACCGCCCTATTTTTAGCTAACTGTGCTCTTCTCTTTGCTTTAACAGCTTTCTCAGAAGCTTCTTTCGAAATTTTCTTAACTGCACGCATCTTTCCTACTTTTTTCAATGCCCCATTAATTGCGGCTCCCGTCAAAGAAATAATAGGTTTAAAATCAGGAATATTAATCATCTTAAAAAAATCTATTTAAAAGATTAAAAAACTAACCCACACAAATCAAAACACTCGTTGGTAAAACTAGCGACTTAGGTTTCGACTTACTCTTTCTATTTGGTCTAAGCACTGGTGGCATTCCAATATCCTGACAAGTCATCACGGGCGCACCCATAAAAGCCAACGGTTCAAATTCTGCCATCACCGTCAAACTTCCCATATAAATCTCACCATCATTCGAAGGCGGCTTGACAAACATCCCACCAATCGGAAAATGAGGCGGTAATCCTTTTACCGTCGTACCTGCTTGTGCTCTTGGAATTCCATTCACTAAAATCGACGCTCCGACAATAGGAATAAATTCCATTGGATCAAAAACTATCCCAATAAATGGATGAGGAATTGGTACCGGTGGGACGGGTCCTGGCGGCTGAATGATATGGATATCTACTCCCATGATCGTATCAAATTGTTTTCCTACAAACATTTGTTTTTAATTGCTTTTATTAAAAAATTCATCAAAATCAATCTCCGCTCTCTCCTGTTACTAGTAAGTACCGCTTTCTTGAAAAGCGTTATCTGATTTTATGATTTTTTTTTAATTAGCTACTTTTGTTGCACTTTCTGACCATTCCTCCCCTAGTAATTCCTCCATTTTTTCTTGTACTTTCCAATATTCTTTTTTCATTCCATTTTTTTGACAGATGTTCAACATTGCTTGACCAACATATGATAGCATCGTTGATGCTCGCATTTCAGGACTCATCTTTTCAGCGAGGGTTACGGCTTTGGTGTATATTTTTAAGGCCTCTTGATTTCTACCTAATTTCTCTGCACAAAACCCAGTCATGCGTAATGCTTCGGAACGATGAAAATGAATGATGCCTCCGTTGGTCCAGTCTGTTTTTTCAGCTGTTTTTTTATTTTTTAATAACATCGTATTCAAACGATTTTCTGTTTCTTGATAGACGCCTAAAGCTTGTTCGTAATCTGGTTTTTTCATAGAAAGAAAGCCAGCCGCTTTAAAAAATAATACTTGTACAGCTAGTTGTTCAAAGAGATTTCCGCCAGGTAGATCAACTTCTAAATCTGGCATCTCCCCAACTAAAGGTTTGTCTATATTTCTATCTGCAATTTTGAGCGCTTCCTCAAAAGCAATAATTCCAGCCTGCGGTTTACCACCTATCATAAAGCCGTTTCCTGTGGTAGAAAGTACCGTTATCTCTAAATGAGGAAACCCAATTTCCCGTGCAAGACGCAAAGCTTCTTTAGCTGTTTTTTGAATCGCATCTTCGTTTTGCTTAGCGACAGCCTGTGTTAATTCAAAGTAGGCTTTCCTAAAATGCGTACATTTATCTTCTTGATCTCCATATTCGCACATCAATTCTCGAATGGCATTATTCATGTCTAACTTGGGACTAAAGATTTTCAATTTCTCAGGAGATGATTCACCAAGATTTGTTAAGAGATTCTTATCTTTTTCTTCACAAACCATTAACGCAATTTTGTCCGGTATGTTAAGGCTCAAAACATCTTTCCACCACTTCATCCAAGCTTGCGGATTAGAGATATTCGTAGGCGATAAAAAAGCAACAATCCTCCCTTCTTCTAAATCTAAGCTGTCTGCAAAATGAAAAAATTCCCGTAAAAATCCTACGGCTTGATTTTGATTATCGGCTCGATATTTCGTCTGCCAATCGATAAAAATATCGTCCGCGGCTAGATCATCCCGATCGGCATCAACTAAAGCAGCTAGTTCCTCTGAGAGTAATTTACCGTAGGTATTAATATTTTGAAATGGGCATTCCAAGCGTATGAAAATGTCTGGTGTATCACTGGATTCGTGAGCATTGACTTGAAAAAACGTATCTATCATACTTAGTTCGTCCTGCAAAACTGACCAGCAACAGCAACGAGCTTTAGGCAAACCAACGAATTCATTCCATAGGTCTTGCAAAAGATCTACTCTACGAGTGATGGCGTTGGTTGTTTTTATCGGTTTCTGAAGTATCATCTATTAATTATGTTGGCGTAAAAAGTCGCAAATCATACTTAATCTATTCTAAAAAAATTCTTAAAAAAGATCACATCTTGATTTTATTCCAATACAACGACCCGCAATCATGGCTAAAATTATGATTGCAAATAAACATTGAACAATGGATGTTTCCCTTATTAAAAATTTAAAATCGTAAAAATATAAAGCTGGTTGGAAGAACCAGCAAGATGGGTTTTCTAGTAGTATGTGAATCAATTATAGTGAACAATTTCGACTACTCCAAATAAAAATTAAACTTTTTTTAAAAATGTTAATGCTAAAAAAAACAACATATATTTAGGATTTATCTTTATGGTGCTTTTTTTATCTCGAAATAATACTAGTAACTACCCCTTCCAATATCTAAATATAATGAGCATTAATACTACTGACGTATTTGGAGTTTTTAGTCAATCGAAAGGGTATCATTTGGAAGATGGGTTGCATTTGGTCATCATAATCTTTGTCATATTTAATTTCCAAAATAATTCCAGGATCTACGGCAGGAGAATGTTGCATTAACAGCCGTCCTTGGTATAAATAGTATCTCAACTTGCGATCGATCGTTGCACGGACTTTTCCATTTTGAGAAACATAATAACTACGTAGATATTGAATGATGGAAACTGGAAAAAGACGTTGTTGGAGGTTTGGGATTTGTTTTTCAATGAATTGTACACAATCAAATTCTGGCGTTAATTCAAAATCAGGGAGTTTAAAAAAATCCTTTTTATTGGTAAAATTGTTTTTAATCTTAATTTCTAAGGTTGGTTCTTTTATATCAGATAAGGTATTTCCGTACCAACGTATGCGATATTTATTTCGTTTTGATATTCCAGCTAGATTTTCGTTCAAAGAGTTAAAAGCAACATCATCCAAATAAATACTATTGATCCAACGATCCGAAAAGGCCGTCTGAAAACAAGCCGGATTTTGTCGGATCACCAATTCCACTTGAGATAGACTGGCATTTTCAATTCTATATTTTCGCTCGTAACGCATGGCTATAAATTTCTTTTCCTTTTAGAAAAATTTACAGAACAAATTCTACTTAGCCTCAATCCTTTTATTTTTCAGGGTCAAATTAGCACCTAATTCTAAAACATGTAATTGACCAACTTCCTTGGCATTAAAATCTCTGACATTTACATCCGCTGGGCCGTACTCAGGAAGTTTTTGAAAGACGACCAATCCTTGATTCACTTTTTCTAAAGTAAGAAAATTCGCCGTTAATTTAGATAAGTCTGACGCCATAATTCCCTTCTCGCTATTTTTAATCGTAAAATTGTTGGTTAATTCCGCCGTACCACTTCTGGCAATATTTAAGGCCGCACCAAATGCTTTATTTACGGTTACATCTATAGCATGAAGATAACCTCCGGTGATTTCGATGGCATCCTTACCTATTTTTTCACCGATAAAATTGGTTATTACACCTGAGCTTTGATTGGCATCTACTCCATCACCATTTGCATTTAAGATAACAGAATCCTCTATTCGATACTTCGAACCAATTATCGATATGGCATCTTTGGCTTGGCTATTTTCGAACACGCACCGAGTACATTTAAAGTCAGATTGATAAAAAGTAACTCCGCCATCCATTATTTGTCCTCCTTTATTTCTAGCATTTAATCCCAAAAAAGTAGTGTGTTGGATGATAGATGGTTCTTCAGCATTTAGAATCGCCACCCCTTGTCCACCTTGTGAAGCATTGATAAATACCGGATTTTCTTTCGTTCCTTTAATAAAAACAGGACCATAGGCAACAATGGAGGATTGGTTACTTAATTGAAGGGTCGTTCCAGCAGAAATATGTAATTGGTAACCTTGAGGTATCCTCAAATCTTTGTTGATCGTCTGGACGCCCTTTTCAAGAAAAATACTACTGTCTCTAATTATTAAATTGGAATGTTTTCTCAATTCATCAATGGAAACAATTGGCGTTGCAAGCTTTGATACAGGAGCAGGCCAATTGAAAATAGGTAAGCTTACGACCTTACTAGTTCCTAAGGTTTTACAAAATATATTTTTGACTTTACCTTTTATAGGGATCGTATACCTTTTAACAGGAACTTCTGGATTAAAAGATTCAAGGATTATTCGTTCCGGAGTTCGGTACTCAATTTTTTTATTTCCGAAACCTAATATTTCAATGGGTAGTTGATGATAATTTTCTAAAACCACTTCAGTACTTGAATTCTGATACGCTTTTACGGTTACATTTTCAGCAGGAAAAAGTACTTTCCGAATAGTTGCGGCATTTTTAAAAACTTTGGCTTTATCAAAAAAATAATTGCGATACTCTCTTTGAATAAATTGCTCTCGACTTTTAATGGATCCAAGATGTTTTTCTAAAAAGGATTGGATATAAGTCTCCGAAGTAAATGATTCGAGATAATATGCATATTTTTCCACGAAGGAATAATCATTAAATAAAAAATAATTAAAGGGTGCATCACCGTTTCGAAATTTAGTTTTTTTGAGCACCCGAGTATTGACTTTCCCTCCGTACATTAATGGTGGTTGATACCATTTGATTCCATTCTCAGAATAACCATCATAACCAATAGGTTCTAGTTTTCCGGTGGCTCCATTATAATAGTATCGTTGATTGGTAGAACCGAAAGCATGCCATGCCATACAGACATCCATAATCGCCATGAATTTAGCCATACGATCAATATCAAAAATTTCACCGGGTGTTTTATCTCCATTGATATAATCGTAAATATTTTGTTGGCCTTGAATAAATTTTTGGTAAAGACCATTATCTTTTAGGATCTTTTTTGATTCAAAGGCTTCAATATGTGCACTTTCAAACCAAGGGATTTTATCTGAAATTCCAGCGGCAGCATATTGCCATAAGCCATCTTCACTTATTCGAATAATGGGTCCTTGTTCTCTATTTTGCTGATATAAAAGAGGATAGGCAAAATGTTCTTCATACGCATAGATTCCCAAAGTTTCTTTATTCAATGCCAGTTGAACAAAATCATATCGGGTGGTCAAAATATCTTCATCCCTCAACATTTGATGAAAAATCCACTCTAAGAGGTGAGCGCGCGTAGCGGTATTATGAACAGAAAATTCTCGCATATTATTCCACGCTTGCCCTTTTCCTGGAACCACGCGGAAAGACCATTTTTTTCCTTGCAGATGATCCAACAAATCTCCTTTTAACCGCACTTGTACATCGATCTCATCTTCTGCGTCATTTAGTTTAGCTTTCACTAAATCTTTTCTTCCGGTAATTAGATTCCCTCGATCTAATGCTTCCGTTCGTTTAATTTGCAACTTAGCCAAATCTCTTTCCTCTATGGTAAGATTTAGATTTTGACCATCATAATTTTCTACTTTCCAAGTATGTTGATTTTTTCTTTTTACATGACTAATTTTTAAGTCATCAAAATAGACCTTACCTTTTTTTGAAGCGAAAAGCGGATATATTTTTAGCGTAGCATTTTCAACTCCTAATGGAATGGTATCAATCAAGTATAATTGTTCCCAACCTCGATGGACTTTTCTAGCCTTTCTAGTAAATTCATAATAGCCTTTCCACCCTCCCTGAAAAGTCAATCCTCCATAACCATCACTTGTTTGTTGCCAAACAGATGCCTCTATTATATCTCCTGAATTTACTTTTTCTAAAGTATAGGTTGGACCATATTTTGTAGCCTCATCACAACGAGCAGAATATTTTCCATTAAATGCTTTGTCCGAATCTTGTGTTTCCCCATTTGCAAAATAAGCCCATCCTGCTTTATAGCGTTGGCCATTGACCGACTCAACAGATTTTTCCATATCACAGAAAATGGTATCCTCTTTTTCTCTATTAGATAGCAAAGTAATTAGAATTAACCCTACCAGCACAGCCATTGCCAAAAGCAATGGAAGATTTTTCCAACGACTCTTTTGCTTTATTTTATATTGACTAGAAATTTGCATTCAGCATGGTGGTTTAATTCTTTAATCTGTTTGAATTTTGTTTCCAGAACAGTTTTTTTTTGCCACAAAGACACTAAGAAATTATTTTTTTCTACGAAAAAAACTTTGTGAACTTCGTGACTTTGTGGCAAATTTACTTTTTTCTGTATTGTACTTAGTTATTTTGCAGAAATAGTATTCCGGCAAAAAAAACGATAGATCCTAAAATTATGTACATCAAATTACTATATAGTTTCCCAAAAAAATTATCTTCCAATAACAAAGACATCTTGTTATACTTAGGTGTTTGATCTTGTTTCAAAGCAGGAAACTGATTCAAAATTTTATGCTTTATTTTTTGATTTATGCTTTCCATCCGAGCACGTTCTTCAACATCCCCATCTGTAAAACGAATTTCATTCAATTCCAACTCTAATTCAGTAAAACAGGGATACGGAAAATAAAAAGAACAAACTTCATCAAAGGTCATCGTCAAAAATGGATTTCCTTTTTCTGAAACATAAATCCGTTTTCGATCTTGTCGTACTTTGACTACTGGTCCTAAATTATTCCCAGTCAAATCATAGCTCGCTAAATATAGGTTTACCTCTTCTCTGTTTTTGGGTCGCACATACCGCCAAAAAGGATGCATCGCTTGTCGATCTGAATTTTTTATTTTAGTGTAAACATTAAATTTAATTTCTTGTCGTGCAACTCCCGTACTATCATTTAAAGGTAATTTTAATTGCAATAATTGTTTAGCCAATGTATCAGCCACAAACCGTTGGCGAAACCTTGCACCAGCTTTGGCATTAAACAAACTTTTGTTTTCATCATCAAAATATTGATCGTAAAAAATCTCTTGCGCAACGATGGCCGAAAAACTGGTATCTATTTTTTTTATCCCAGCACTGTCAAATTCTTTGGTCAAAAATTGCCAAACTTGTATTTCTATTTCTTTTGGAACACTTAATTTATATTCACTTTCTATCCGTCCGTTTGCCACCGTATTGAACTGAGCAAACAAAGAAATATTTCCAAAACAAAGACACAAGAACAAAAAGAAAATCTTGAAAGAAGAAGGTCGAAAGGATGTTTGAACAAGATATTGCTTTTTCATTTTTACGCTATTTGACCTAGTATGCTTTAAGCTCTAGACAGAAAGGTTCCGTTGTTCAATAAAAGAAAAATTCAAGTTAGGTGCTTTTCCAATTAATTGATCTTTTGCCTTTACGATATTTTTAATATCGTCTGTCTCGATAATATAGGAAACATCCAATTTACCGTTAAACTGGTCGATGCGTTTTAATTCAATAAAAGGAAAATGTGTTGAAAGGACTTCATTAATATCTGGCACATTTAGTTCGGTGGTAGAAATGCTAATAAACATATTTTCAGGTGCTTTAATCGCAGGGCGTCGCATAAGCATAGCACGGATCATCAATAAACTCATGATCAAAACAAAAGCTAAGAAAGTAACCACCGTTTGATTCGCCCCCATTCCTAAACCAATTCCAATGGTAAAAAAAAGATAGATTAATTCCTCTGGTTCCTTAATGGCCGCTCGAAAACGAACAATTGATAAGGCGCCCACCAATCCTAATGACAGCGCAATGGAAGATTTGACGATATAAATGATCAACATGGTAGTCAGGGCCAACAACATAAAGTTATGACCGAATTTCTTTCGATTACTAACAGCTGAACCATATCTAGAATAGAAAACACCTAAAATATATGCTAATACCGCGGTGGCAATCGCATTAAATAAAAACTGTTGATGACTGGTTATATCCCCAGAAAATTCCAGTAAAAAATCCTCAAATCTCATGTACTATGATTGTTTGTTTAATCATGAAACTTCTAAAAAATGATGCTCCAAAATTGAAAATCAAAGGTACAATTTATTTTTGTTTTCTAGCTACCTATTTTTAGTGCGGAATTCCTTCAATTTCCTCTTTTATTAATTTTCATTTCTTGATCTCCAATTATTGAAACTTCCGAAATAAATATGCGTAATCATTTGGGTATTAATTAATTGCATGTTTTTCTATAACTTTGATTAATATCTCTTGTTCTACATTCAAAATACCAATACTTTTACGCTGAAATTAACATTCAAAACCTAAATAACATTACATGGCAACGCTCAATAACGATATCCTTGACAAAGCTCAAGCCTGGCTTTCTCCCGTATTTGATGAAGAAACACAAGCCTCCATCCGAAAAGACATGGTGGATAATCCAGAGGATTTACAAGAATGTTTCTATAAAAATCTAGAATTTGGTACTGGCGGAATGCGTGGCATCATGGGCATTGGTACCAACCGAATCAATAAATATACCTTAGGCAAAAGTACCCAAGGATTAAGTGATTATTTGCGTAAAGCTTTTCCTAATGAAAATCCTAAAGCAGTTATCGCTTATGATTGTCGTCATAACAGTCAATCCCTAGCTAAGGTAGTAGCAGATGTCTTTTCGGCCAACGGAATTGAAGTTTATCTATTTGAAGATCTACGAACAACTCCTGAATTATCCTTTGCCGTCAATCATTTAAATTGTCATTGTGGTATCGTCTTAACGGCTTCCCACAATCCACCGGAATATAACGGATATAAGGTGTACTGGCAGGACGGTGGGCAATTGGTACCACCACATGATGCAGCCGTCATCCAACAAATTGACAGTTTGGATTATGCGGATATTAAATTTACATCCAATCCTGATTTAATCCACATGATTGGAAAATCAGTGGATGATGTTTTTATTGACGCAGCTGTCAAAAACGGAAGTACAGGTGCTTCTCAAGCAGCAAAAGATAATACTACTATTGTTTTTACTTCTCTACACGGTACATCTATAACGGCCATTCCTGAAACGCTAAAACGAGCAGGTTATAAAAACGTTCATATCGTAGAGGAACAACGGGTTCCTGATGGTAGTTTCCCAACGGTAAAGTCACCTAATCCGGAAGAACCCGCTGCATTAAAAATGGCCCTTGAATTGGCCAACAAAGTAAATGCAGATATTGTGATTGGAACGGATCCAGATAGTGATCGCCTTGGAGTAGCTGTTCGTAATAATAAAAATGAACTCCAACTGCTCAACGGGAATCAAACCATGCTACTTATGACCGACTTTCTACTAAAACAATGGAAAGCAGACGGTAAGATAAAAGGAAAAGAATTTATCGCAACGACCATCGTTTCTACTCCTATGCTCACCAACCTAGCCGCTAGTTACGAGGTAGAAAATAAAATTGTTCTCACTGGATTTAAATGGATTGCCAAACTTATAAAAGATCATCCCGAATTGAATTTTATTGGCGGTGGTGAAGAAAGCTTTGGTTATATGGTCGGTGATTTTGTACGAGATAAAGATGCAGTTACTTCCACTCTGCTGGCTGTCGAAATCGTGGCACAAGCAAAAGCAAGTGGTAGCTCTGCATACCAAGCCCTCCTCGAACTTTATGTTAAACATGGGTTCTATAAAGAACATCTTATTTCACTTGTTAAAAAAGGAATCACGGGAGCTCAAGAGATTAAGCAAATGATGGCGGATGCTCGCGCTACCCCCATGACGGAAATCAACGGTTCTAAAGTGGTAAAAATTGATGATTATAAATTGTCCATCTCTAAAGATATAAGAACGGGGGCAACAACTCCGATTGAAATTCCTAAATCGAATGTTTTGGTTTACACCACAGAAGATGGTAGTCGGACGGCGCTTCGACCCAGCGGTACCGAACCAAAGATAAAATATTATATGAGTGTTAATTTGCCTTTGGCTTCCACGTCAGAATTCGAATCAGTGGAAGCTGCACTGGAAGAAAAAATTGCTGGAATAATTAGCGATTTGGGGGTGAAGTAAAATGTCCTTGCTAAGAGACGACGTTAGACGTTTACTAAACCTACTCTAAAATATGTGGATAGGTTTAGTAAACGTTTTTATTCTTTTTATTTATCAGGCAAACTCTGCCAAAGCACATTCCTTATTTTCCACTTTCCATCTACTTTCGCTAAGTGAAAATAATCCATGCCCCATGCTGCCACTAGTTTGGCGGAAGCTGTTTTATCTGCTATATCAAAAATGATAATTTCTCGTGGAGAATCGGCCGTAATTCGATCCCCTTTTTTATTCCATTTTGCTGCTAGATCAACCAACTGTGTATAAGTCATTTCGAGATTATTGACGTACTCATTGGTTTCTTTATTAAACCAAAAGCCAGTCTTTTGAAGAGTGCTATCAACGCTATTGACAATCCGTTGGGCATCCACTAAATAAAGACCAAACAAATAATCTTCGATAGCAGATTTTACCGCTTTAAAATCTGGATGACCTTGAACATCAGGATGAGCCGTAGTTTTAGTCTCTGTGGCGGGTCGAGGTGCATTGACACTATTCCAAATATCTAAAAAGATCTTCCATTCTCCACCTATTTTTTTCCAGACGATCACATATTTTCCTTGCCAGGTGGATTCAGATCCATCCTGAACTTGGGTGGCTCCGGCGTAATAACCATAATCATAAGCGTAATCATCTACTATTCGAATTTCTTCGGGTGTTATTTTGTGATGTAGAATTTTAACTCCTTCGGGTAAAGTCCATTTTCTTTCAATGGCTTCGTGACCGCTTATTATTTTAGTTCCGTTTGGGAAAATTTTACCATCTGTCGTGTAACA
>CAZYAC010000142.1:0-11903 GCA_964645475.1 uncultured Saprospiraceae bacterium
TTGAAGACAATGGCGTAAAAATCGTAACCGATCTAAAAAGTTTTTTATATCTGTGCAATACAACTTTAGAATTCTCAGGAGGATTGGAAGGAAAAGGGTTTTATTTTAATAATCCAAATGCAGCGCGTGAGTGTGGATGCGGTGAGAGTTTTGCAGTATAATAATACAACATTTACTACTATAAAAAAACTAAAGCCCGGAGCGACATGATCACTCCGGGCTTTTTTAGAAGTTGTTTTAAACTGATAACTTATCTTTTTCTCTTCTTTTTATTTTTCTGAGCATTCCCGTAATTTCCAAATAAACCTCCGATTCTCACACCAATAGAGCCGGCAGTATTGTCAAATCCAAATACGTCTCCTCCTCTAAGTTCAGGGTCATTAGTAGGAATATCAATGAAGGTACCATTACCATTATCAGTTTCACGTGTAAAGCTTCCACCAAAATAATGAAAACCAATATAAATATCAAAACTAGCCCTATTTGATAAAATCCATTGTTGACCAAGCTCAAGCCCAAACTGGCCAGAAGAACGTTTAAACTTCGTGGTACCACCACCAAATCGATTACCTTCTTCCTTTAAATACTGATAACCTGCCACTAATCTTAAATAACTACCCCTCAAAAGATGTTGAGGACGGTAACCATCTCCTTTAAAAACAGAACCGAGTTTTAATTTATATCCCACTGTAAAACCAATTCCCGATATGTCATTTTCAAATTCTCCTTTAATACCTAATCCAGGAATTTTCAAACTATATTCCAAGCTGGAAGAAGGATTAATAGCCCGTTCATAGGTAAGAATGGTAAAATTAGCACCGATAGCACTAAAATTAAGTTTGATGTTTTGGTTCCGGTCATCTACAAAATAGGCGACATCCCGATTAGGGCCTTCTTCCTTAATTTTTTCTCCGTAGGCAAATTTTATTTCCCGGATTAACGAGCGATCCATGACAAAAACGACACCTTCGACGTCTCGGTAATCCACGTATTTAACTTCAGTAACCGAGACTTCTTTGATGATAACTTTTATCTTTTTACCATCTTTTTTGGTAATAACGTCCTGTGCGAAGACATTGCTGGAACCAAGTAGGCAACAAAGGCAGGTAATAAAAATTACCAGAAAATTCTTTTTTAAATTCATAGCTATAAGTTTTTAAAGGTTATTAAGTAATTCATTTTATTGTAAATCCAGTCTCCGCAAACTACTTAGGTGACGGCAGATTTGCGTACGACCCTATGTAACAATCGCGGAAACCACCGTTTTAGGTAAACAGCCATTCGTTCTTTTCCGCCTATATATGCTTCGTAATTACCTCGTTTGATGGCACGAATAATTTTTTGTGCGCATTCGCTGGGAGGCATCCCATTCTCCTGAGCGTTGTCCATTTTTTGCTGTGCCGCACCGCTTCCCGTTAGCGCATTATGCGATATATTGGTACGAATAAACCCAGGACACACTAGTGTAACGCCAATATTATCATCTTCGTGTTCAAGACGCAATGCGTCGAAAAAGCCATGTAAGGCGTGCTTAGCACCACAATAACCCGACCGTAGCGGTGAAGCAAATTTACCCATCAAACTCGTAACTACGGTATAATGTCCAGACTTTTGCTTGATAAAAATTGGGAGTACCGCTTTACTTAAGGCGACCGTTCCTAAGAAATCAATATCCATTAAACGCTTATAAACGTCCATTTTAGTATCTAAAATTAGAGAACGTTGCGATATTCCACCATTATTTATCAAATAATCAATCCGATCAAAATGATTCAATGCTTTGTCTACTTTATCCTCCATTTCGTGATATTGCTCCAAATCAAGGGGTAATACCAAGCAATCATCATCCGATAGTTTTAATTTTACCTTTACTCTTTGCAATTCAGCCTTTCGGCGAGAGGAAAGAATCAATCGGGCACCAAGTTGTGCAAATTCTTCCGCTAATGCCTCTCCAATTCCAGAAGAGGCCCCTGTAATCCATACCACCTTATCTTTAAAATTCATTGAGAATATTTTATCATTAAAGTATAAAAAACTATTTAATAGAACGATTTTTACGACAAAATACAATAAATTCGTCTTCTGGCATTCTATTTGTTTAGTAAATGATGTTGCCAACAGTTCGACTGAATTCCCTCCCCGCAACAAATTCCCCCTCATAATTGAAGTTGTTATTTTATCACTATATTTCTTTAATTTTTTTTAAATTTCTAAATCCATGACATGAAAAGACTAGAAAAACTCCAATGTGAGCTTCCAAATTCATCCGTACTAAATCGGCAGCAGTCGATCAGCCTTAAAGGAGGCAACGACAAAAGAAAGAAGCGCTATTCTGATGCAATCTCTGCTAAAACCAAAATGACTCAAGTTGCTAGCGCATCAGTTAGAACTTCTTTTGGCGGCTAAATTTAGCTACGGTGAAGATGTGAATCTTCAAAAAATTAACGAATTAGTACCATTTTGTACTAATTCGTTTTTTTTAGCACACTACTTGCTTTAGATGATACCAATCAAACTCCAAAACCAATAATTTTTACTAAATGAAAGGCTTCATTTTTAAAATTTTTCTCATTGGTATTTGCTTAATAGCACAGCTATCATTCCTCAGCGCTAAACAGTCCTTTAATATGGATAGTCTGAAGGTGGTGGTTATGCATGCAACCGAGGATAAAAGCACCGATAATCTTCTTCGGATGGCGGCTCGAACTTCACACAAAGATTTTAATACGGCACTCGCCTATCTTTATATTGCCCGAGATCAGTCAGCAAAAATTCAAAACAAAAAAGACTTATTTAATATCAATCGGGAAATGGGATTTGTTTTCGAAGAAAACAACCATTTACAAAATGCGCTAAACGGTTATAATACCTGCATGGATATTGCGCAAGAGATGAATGACAATGGCTTAAAACTAACTATTTACACTGACTTGGCCATTGTTTATGAAAAAATGAACAAATATGCCATTGCCAAAAATTACCACCTCAAAGCGATTGATCTGGCCGAAAGAGAAGAAGATATTGAAACGGTGGAAAATGGATATCACGGTTTGGGATCGCTTTACGAAACGGTAGGCGAATACGAAAAAGCGATTGATTTTTATTTTAAATCGCTGAAAATCGCCGAAACCCGTAAATCAACCGAAGGGATGGTGATTACTTTACAAAGTATCGCTAATACTTATTGCCATCTCAAACATGAAGAGGAATCTTTTAAAACCATCGAGCGGGCTTATAATATGGCCGTAAAACTGGACCATAAAAAATTGATAGCCAGTTCGCTCTATGACTTCGGAAATATTCTTACCTTTTTTGGAAAATATCAAGAAGCATTAACCAAACAAAAGGCGTCTCTGCTAGTCTATCGGCAAAGCGAAGATGGAATATCCATTTCTCGTGGATTGGTTAATATCGCCGAAATCTATACCCACTTAGAATTATACGACGAAGCAGAATCCTACTTCATGGAATGCTTTGACTATGAAAAATATCTTAGCACTTTGGAAAATGCCCGATTGCATAATCGCTTAGGTAAACTATATTTGAAACAAAATAAAATAGATACTGCAGAGATTGCTTTCAAAAAAAGTCTAGTCTTCGCAGAAACTGGAGACTATCGGGAACTCACCCAACAGAACAATCACGATTTGTACAAAATCAATCAAAATAAAGGCAACGATAGTCTGGCTTTAAGCTATCTGGAAACCTATACCAAACTAAGTGATTACAAACTCAATCAACAACGTACAGATCGTATTACTGAATTGCAATTTAAGTTCGATGTTGAAAAAAATGACAAAGAATATCAGGCATTGATGCTTCGTCAGAATAAGATGATGTTTGCCATTATTTCTATTACCTTGATTCTCTTTATTGTTGGTTTGGGATATATGGTCAAGCTCAAGGAAAAAAATAATATGAGCCTGCGAAAAAAATCAGAAGAGATCGAATCGCAAAATATTCGTTTGGCTGAAAATAACGAAGTACTTTCTCAGTTTGTTTATGTAGCAGCACACGACCTTAAAGAGCCACTTAGAAACGTAGGAAGCTTTGTTAGTTTAATACAAAAAAAATGGGGTAAGGATCTAAACGAAGAAGCAAACGAATATATGGGATTTGTTACTTCAGGCGTAACTAGAATGAATAACTTACTGGGAGACTTACTAGCTTATTCTCGTATTACTTCCTCAGTAGCAGAAAATGAACGCACTACACTTGGCGATATTTTAGAAGACGTCTGTGGGAACCTTAGAGAAAAAATAATCTCTAATGAAGCTGTACTAGACTTTCCTACCGAAAAAATAGATCTTAAAATTAGCAGGGTTCACTTGCTGCAACTCATGCAAAACCTAATTGGTAATGGATTAAAGTTTATTCCCAAAGGACGTCAGCCTATCATTAAAGTGGAAACTGAACTTACCTCGGATGCTTTTATTATCAGCGTAGCAGACAATGGGATCGGAATCAATCAGGATTATGCGCATAAAGTTTTTAACCTTTTTCATCAGCTCGACAAAAGAGCAGGCTACGAAGGAACTGGTATAGGTCTGACGATTTGTAAAAATATCGTAGATAAATACAATGGGAAGATTTGGTTTGATTCGGTACTCACCGAGGGAACAACTTTCCATATTAGTCTACCACCAGAAATTTTTATTGGCGCTAGTAAAATAATGACCCCTAAGATAGTAGACGAAACGGTAGTTGGTTAGTCTTTCATTGAAGTTGCTTGATAATCCTCAGGCGTATCAATATCTTTTAAAATATTTGGTTGTTCCATATCCAGCTGGCGAACTTCTTTTTTATGCTTACGAATAATTTCGCGACACCCATCTGGAGCAGTATGTTCCAATAATTCTTTTCGATAATAATTAGAAAAAATAACTGGATGACCTCGGTGTTGTTGGTAAACTGGCTGAACAATAAGCCGAGGATATTTATCAATATTTTTTAAAAAGAAAAGCAGAATTTCATCATAATCCTTTGCCGTCACCCAAGGCATATCAGATAGACAAATCATATATCCCAATACTTTTTTTTCAACAGATTCAATCCCGCGTTGAATGCTACTGGTCATTCCGGTGAGGTGATTTTTATTAAATACCGTCTTTATTTGCGAAGACAAAACGGCACTAACCTTTTCCGCATCATGACCGAGTACTACCGTAAAATCCATGACCCTGCTCTTCTGAATCTCTTCCACTTGGTGTTGGATCATAGGACGACCTTGATAAGGAAGCAGGAGCTTATTTTCTTTACCCATTCTGCGAGAACTTCCAGCAGCTAGTAAAATCGTGGCTACCGAATCCATTCAGGAAAATACTTTTGTACTTTTTTGATCTTAGGTACTCCAACGCCTAACATGTAACGATCATTCGGATTTTTCTTATAATAATCTTGGTGATAATCTTCGGCATCCCAAAATTTTGTGAACGCTGCTACCTCCGTTGCAATCGGTTTGGAGAACTTCCCTCCATCGTTCAGTTTTTTTATCGTTGCCTCTACCATCGTTTTTTCTGCTGGTGTGCGGTAATAAATAGCCGATCGATAATGTGGCCCAATATCATTCCCTTGTCGGTCTATTTGGGTTGGGTCATGGGCTACAAAAAAGACATCCAATAAGTCTTGGTAAGAGATTATTTTTGAATCGTAATAAACATTAATCGATTCGGCGTGAGTAGTTTTACCATAGGAAACTTGCTTATAAGTAGGATTGTTCTCCTTACCGCCGGAGTATCCACTGACCACTTCTGAGACCCCTTTTAATTGGTCAAATGAGGCCTCAGTACACCAAAAGCATCCTCCTGCAAAGGTGGCGACCGCTAGATCATCACTTAGGTTTACTTGTTTAGCGTAGTCCGACGTAGATTGAGTATTATCGGTGATTTTTCGATTACTCTGACCACAAGCGATCAAAAGGAATAGAACGGACAGCATAAAAAGATTATTGATTTTCATATTTTATTATTTTATTTTCAATAAGTGAAAATTATCACATAATTCTCTAACAACCAAACGCTAAATCTGTTCTATTTCAGACTTCAAAAATCAGTAAAAATGACCGGATGCGGTCATTTGTGTATCTTGCAGCGGTTTTGAAACAATAAAGCCCGAAGTAACAAGTGATGTTACTCCGAGCTGAACTACATAATACTGTTAGTCTTAAAAATTCTTTTATCGAATTGTGTAAGAGAGGTTTACTCCATAGGTAATTCCTCTTGTAAATTCGTAATAAATAAATTCTTGGTCTTTAAATTCAGAAGATCGTCGGTAAGCACTGTTTAATAAGTTTTTGGCTGAAAGTCTTACGTTAAGATCTTTGAATCTCTTCGAAATTGTAAAATCTAATTGCGAACGACCTCTATCGTAGATATCAGGATTTCCCTCGTTAGAGATAATCGCTAACTTGTCTCCGGTTGTATTTAAGGATAAAGAGGCATCGAGACCCATATCAATATTGCTGTATAAAAGCGAAGTATTGAGGATATAATTAGCTTGGCCCTCAAAAGGACGACTTAATGGATCAAGTCCTAGATTATCTTCGTCTGGAACATCAGAATTTGATTGAATTAAAGATAAGTTAGTGCTGAATTTGAAATTTTTCAAAGCAGGTATTAAAGATTCTAAATTCTTTCTTAATTCAATTTCCACTCCGTATAGATTGGCATTTTCTACATTTTTGTATTGAAAAACATTACCTGCTTCTCGTAGTCGGAATAAAGTAATCGCATCTGTAAAGTCTTTATAGTAACCACTAACGGCAATTAATTCACCCGGCTTTAAGAACCATTCCCAACGTAGATCAAAATTTTGGACCTTTGTTCGGTTCAGCTCAGCATTTCCGAGATAAATTGTATTCGTTAAAGGATCAAAAGATTCAAACGGTGCAACTTCTCTCATATTAGGACGAGCAATGGTTGTGCTATAAGAAGCACGTAAATTCATATCATCGTTTAAAGCGTAAATAAAATTAGCAGAAGGAAGTACATCCAACTGGTCAATGACTCCTGGTGTTCGACTGGTATCAGCACTCTCGACAAAGATGTCTGTTTTTTCCACTCTGGCTCCTCCGACAAATTTCAAGTCTTCAGTAATCGGTAGCGTCGCCATCAAGTAACCAGCAATTACTTCATCCGTTCCAGTATATTGATTTTTAGCTTCAGTACGATCTTGTAAATAATTACCTAAGATGAATCCATTCAAGGGTTCAAATTCACCAATAATTCCAATATTATCTTCCCTTAGAAAATCATCTGTGTTTCCATTATACGATTCCGCAAAACCAAGATTCTCTTCGATTTGATATCGGAATTCTGTAAAATCTCTGGTTTTATCTGTGTATAAACCTCCTACCTTAAGTTTGAAATTATTTTTTAATGGCAAGGTAACATCAAGTTTATAATCGCTTTGTTCATCGGCCAAATCTCGGTAAAAATGAAAAGGACGCTGTACATTAGAAGAAGGAATTCGAAATGATAGAGATTCTGTATTAAATTCATTTTCAAAGAAACGACGATCTGGATCGATCATAGAAGAAGCAGCCCGACTCCATTTCCATTCTACTAATAAATTATTGGCTGCAGGAATAGCGTGGCTACCTCCCACCTGAATGTTTTTCATTTCTCTTTCTTGAAAAAATAATTCTCGACCTTCCACGATATCCGGTAACACAATATTATCTGGACGTTCACCAGAGATAAAACGAGAGGTCTTGTCCGTGCTGTGATTATAGATGGTATTTAATGAAATACTATTCAGGTTATTAATTTTGTAGGACAATCCAACCATTCCATTTAAGGTAGACGATTCATTGCTGAGTGTTTCTCTAAAGTCTCCTTCGTTAAATAAATCATCAGCATTAATATCACGAGCACTCCAATTTCTTCTAACGTAATCGGGTAGGTGTTCATACTTTTTCTTAAAAGAAGCAGCGGCTATTACTCCTAAGGCATTTTTCCCAAAAGTATATTGATTCCCAAAAGTAATACCATAACCATGATCAAAAGAAGAAGTTTCTTCCGTCGGCGTAAATTGACTATTAACGGATTTAATCGCCGCATCTGCCGCGTTGGCTAAGGTAGCTCCTTCGTCCTCAAGGTTGAGTCTAGCAAAAACAGGAAGATTCGATCCTAATTCAAAAGTACGTTGCACATCTGGGCTATCTAATATCTCAGGTCTAGATCGACCTCCATCATCATATCCCCAGTAATCTGTACTCCCACCCTCATGTGTTAAAAATCCATCGTTGAAATTGTTCTGGCTATTAAAGCCTGCACTGGTAGAAAAAGTTAAGCTAAATTGTTCTGGAAAGCTTTTCGTTTTGATATTCACCGCTCCTCCCGTAAAAGTACCGGGTTGGTCGGGGGTGAATGTTTTAGAAGTAATAATATTATCCAATAAATTAGCAGGAATTAAATCTAATTGTGTACCATTTCGGTAAGGATCAGAACTAGGAATCACCAGACCATTTAATTGGGTCAGCGAATACCGATCACCAAGTCCACGAATATAAATATACTTACCACCACTCACGGTTGCACCCGTTACTTTTTTCATCGCTCCAGCAGCATCACTAACAGCAAGCTTGGCCATTTCTTGAGAAGAAATACCATCTTGGATTTTATCTGATTTCTTTTGTAATAATAAAACGGCATTTTCAGACCTTTCGATTACTTTTGCAGTAACGACTACATCTAAATCTAGTTCTACTCCACCTTCAGACATGGTGATGTCAAGATAAGTAATTTCATTGTCTTTGACTTCTACCCCTTCGATTCTCTTTTCACTATAGCCGATATAAGAAATGACCAATGTATAAGTACCAGTTTCTGCTTTTAGCTGATATTTACCTTCAAAGTCGGTAGAAACTCCAGTCGTTGTGCCATCGATAACTACGTTGGCGCCAATCAATCCATCACCGAATTCAGCGTCAATGATAGAACCACTGATGGTTCCTTGGGCGAAGGAATTAAGCGTAAAAAGCATCCAACAGATTCCGAAAAGAATAAACTTTTTCATTAGAGAAAAATTTGTGAGTATCAGAAAATGATTTTTAAAATGATACTCAGGTTAACAGTATTAAAGAATAAAAATTTGGTATTTTGAATTCTTTATAAAAAATAGAAGGAATCAAATTTAATTTGATTCCTTCCTGCAATTATTTATTTCTGTATAATAAATTTCTGGGTTACGATACCGTCTTTTGTTTGTAAAGCGATGAGGTAAAATCCGTTAGCGATATTACGCACGTTTAGGTTAAAAGAATTTTCTCCGGCGCCAGTCTGTCCCAAATTTCTGGTAGCGACGATACGTCCGTTCAAGTCTGTAATTTGTACATTCACCAAAGAAGTTACTGGTAAAGAAAAATTAAAACGAGCTTCATCTATAGCTGGATTAGGAATGGCCGTAGACAATACGACTCCGGTTTCGCTTTCTGCAAAATCAACGGTAGAAGTTGAAATATCACCTAAGTATTCATAAGCATCTAGGGCAGTCCAACCTTCTAACCATAGATCATCACTAAAAGCACCACGGTAACTTGTTGCTTCCACACCTGCTTCAGTTGGTGTGGCAGCACCAGATAAAAGAGGAGAATTATTAGTTCCAGGTCTTGGATCTAATTGATTATTAGGTAGACGAGAAATACTAGCAATTTCTGGATCAATTTCTTCAAATCCAGTAACCGTGAAAGCATTATCAGGATCGATTTCTAAACTTCCATAGTCAAATACAATATTATTAGCCAATACGGTTTCGCCATCATTTAGACGATCAATTGAAGTATCTTGAACGCGGAATACACCACCTTGAATTTGGGTCCATACACAATTCCAAAACTGAACTGCACCATCAGACTTTAAACGCAAACCGTTACTATTTCCACCAGTACCAGAACCAATAAAAGTACCATTATAGATACGGCCTACGGTTTTAGGACCTAAGTCTGCTCTTTCTGAACCATCATATTCGACTGCGTTATCACCGATCTCATCGGAGATGTCTTGCTGAATAGAAAAAGCATACTGAATATAACCATCCCAAGATTCGTCTACATCAAAAGCATCATCTCCTTGAAAAGCAACAACTGCATGGGTAATATTTACCGTTCCACCAAAAATTTCAATTCCATCATCAGAATTCGCAAAAACTTCGATAAAATCAATTTCAGTTCCATTTCCTACACCACCTAAGGTCAATCCGTTGATCTCGTTATCAGCAGCAATTTCATTACCACCATGACGTAAAGAAACGTATCTAATAACTCCAGAGTTATCCGCAGGATCATTACCACCATAAAGAACTCTAGGCTCGTTTTCAGCGGTAATTCCTTCAATACCATCTTCCCCTCCATCTTCACCAATTGGTGCATTTCCTAATATAATTACACCTCCCCAAGTTTTATTATCAGTGGCCGTAAAATCAAGCGTAATATCTAAATTATCAAATTCACCAGTAAAAATAATCGGACTATCTTCCGTACCTACTGCATTGATTTGCGCATCACGAGTAATAATTAAAGCAGAAGTAGCATCGCCATTTGATCCACTGGATCTCGCACGAACTACCGTTCCAGGTTCGATGTTTAAAACACCACCAGCTTCTAAGTATACATAACCGTCTAGTAAATATTCGGTATCACTAGTCCAGTTATAGGTTTGTCCACCAACCAAATCACTATCAGTAATGGTCTGTTGAGTAAAGGCATTGCTAACTAGAAAGGCAAATAAGAAAATAAATGTGTAGAATTTTGAATTCATAATTTCGCTGTTGTTAAGAGGTGAAAAAATCGGGTGTTTTACTTTTCACTGCAAAGTTATGGGTGATTTAAATTAATAACTAGCAAATCATTTTAAGTTATTGTGAAAAATACGGTAAGATGGATGAGATCGTTAATAGTATGGTAAAGAATTGTTTACAGAGACTTAATATTGGAATGGTCTATTCCTTCCATCTTTTCTGTATCACTTTCTTCTTTGTCACTTAATTGTAAGGAATACCCTTATGAACTAGAGAAAACAGGTTAAAAACGATACATTGCATTAAAAAAAATATATTTCTTGTGACCTAGTTCCTTATTTTTTCGTATAAATAAGGGTATTAACGGGATGTTAATTCACGTTGACTCCCAACTTTATTTTTCACCATAAAACATAAATAGATATGTTAGATCAATTAATGAGCGCCGTAGGCGGAAACGTAATTAGTGAGCTTACAGAAAAAGCTGGAATCAATGCAGAACAAGCACAGTCCATTTTACCTGTAGCACAAGAGAGCCTACAATCTGGCTTAATGGAGCAAGTAACAGGAGGAAATGTCAGTGGTATCCTAGGGATGTTCAATGGCGGTGCTAGCGGATTAGCTGGTAACTCAATTTTTGCGGGTATCAAAGCAAAATTTGCCGCAGGTGTCATGTCTAAATTAGGCGTACCTGAAAGTGTGGCTGGTTTGGTAGCAGGTACTGGAATGACCAGTATGGTTAGCGGATTAGCAAGTCAACTAGGCGACGGCGGTGAAGTAACCGAGGACGGCTTGATGAGCAAATTAGGCCTTGGTGGTGGACTTGCTGACATGGCTAAGGGTGCACTTGGCGATAAGCTAGGTGGTCTTGGTGATGCTGCTGGCGGACTTGGTGACGTAGCTAAAGGATTGACTGGCGACGCTGCTGGCGGATTAGGCGATGTAGCTAAAGGTTTAGGAGACAAGCTGGGCGGTATGTTCGGTAAGTAAGTAAATTTTGGCTGTTGGCCATTAGCTATTGGCTTTCTCTTCTATCGCATTTTCAGATGCATTCAAGAAAGGTAAATAGCCATCACCAAATTAAACGACTATCAAAACACTCCGGGGTTATTCTTCGGGGTGTTTTTTTTGTAATCATCGTATCTCAATACGAGGAGTTGACACTC
>CAZYAC010000143.1:0-11843 GCA_964645475.1 uncultured Saprospiraceae bacterium
TATAAGTACTTAAAAAGGTATTCAAATTAATTTAAACACCTGCTTTAAAAGAGGACAAAATAAAAACGGTACCCTAAGAAAGGATACCGTTTTTTAGATAGCAAGCTTTAAAACTTACTTATTATAAAAATGTATAGTTGTGTGAGCTGCGTAACCGTTCCTAATTGGTCGGTTACTTCTTCTTTCTTGGGCTATGCCGCGGGCTATTCTTACGTCGCTCCTTGGCTGCTTTCAAGATTTTCGTTCTAAATTCCCGCTCGACGGCTGAAAGTTTGGCTACTTTTTCTACTGGAATTACCGCTTTGAGCTGGCCATAGTATTTCTTTTTCAGTTCGATCTCTTTTGCATCGTTCTCAAAAGAACCTTCGATCATCTCTTCCGCTTCGTCTGCAGTGATAGATTTTGGAGTCTGGCTCTGAGCAGCACGCTTATCTTTACGTAAGGTATTTCGCTCGGCAGTGTAGGCATCGTAGATTGGCCAAAATGCTTTTGCTTCGTCAGCAGATAAATCTAATTCCTGGGTAATAAAAGCGATCCGCATGGAATTTATTTTATTTTGAAACGCTTTTCTATTTTTTTGTGCGTGGGACCAACCTGTAAACAATATCATTGTTAAGGTCACCAAAATTAACTTTTTCATGTGTTAGGATTTTATAAATAAACTTCTAAGGTTTCTAAATCTATGTTTTCACGTTCTAGTTCGTCGAGTAAATCATCTACATCCGCTTCGTCAAAAAGGGCCGATTCAATTTCAGAAAAATCCGCTTCTCCAAAACCCAATTCTATCAAACTCTCTGTATCGAATTCGTCTAGATTCGCTAGAACATATTCGGATGCTTCATCGGCAGTTAAATCAAAATCAGCCATGACGTCCGTTTGAGTCGCAGCAGTACGATTCCAAAAAAGGAATCCGGCTACAATCAGTAAAGCTACGCTTGCTAGTTGCAGGGCCATACGTGGCTGTAGCAACCAGTTGATCTGCTGAATTAAACCATCCAACCACGAAGTACGCGGAGCGGGCTCCGTCACCGTTTTGGTCGCAGGCTTTATCTGTTCCCAAAGGTCGGCTTCCATCTTTGCAAAGTAGTCGTCGGGAACTTTATATCCTTCCGGCTTCTTCGACATTCCGGCTAGTAGCGGCGCGTGGTTATTTAATTCTTCTTTAATTTCCTTTTTCATTATTACAATGAGTTGTATAGTTTATAAACTATTATGTTCAACATTTTTTAAATAATTTTCAACTTTTTTGAGTGCGTGGTGGTAAGATGCTTTTAAGGCACCCACCGTCGTATCAAGTACATTCGCCATCTCGCTATACGGCATATCTTCGTAGTATCGCAGATTAAAAACCGCTTTTTGTTTTTCCGGAAGCGTAGCGATCGCTGCTTTCAGCTTTAATTGCGCCTCATCGGGATCAAAATAAGTATCAGCGGTCAATTGATGCGCTACCGTAGATAGTTCGTCGTCCAGTGAATTTGTTGCCTTTTTATTTCTTTTCTTTAAAAAGGTAATAGACTCGTTGGTCGCAATCCGGTAAAGCCAGGTATATAATTTAGAATCTCCTTTGAAATTCTTAATATTTCTGAACACTTTGATAAACACATTTTGAATCACATCATTCGCGTCCTCATGGTTATCTAACATCCGGCGTACATGCCAGTACAGGCGTTCCTGATAAGCGCCCATGAGTGCCTTGAATCCCTGCTCGTAAGAAGCTTCCTTCTCTAGAAGGGATAATATCTGTTCATCCGTAATCGAAGGTTTTTCTGCCAAATCAGCTGGTTTGTAAGTAAGACTATGAAATAAAAGAAAGGTTTAAAAACAAAATTTATAGAAATGTTAAGATCAACATCTCTAAGTAGTTCATTATTAAGACACTTCGGAATAACGATTCCGTTTTTGTCGCATCATTAATAAAAGCAAACCACAAATAAAGACCCCAATACCCACACCTATTCGCATCCACAACTCCTGTTCTGCTTTGATACTGCTCTCCAAATAGTACGGATTGGGACGATTAGGGGTTCCTTTTCCGGGATTGATCTCCCAATTATCGAAATCTCCATTATCTAAGAATGGTAATAATAAGCCAATGGTAAAGGCACTATCCGTGGGTGGAACTTCGTACGCCACACTATCAATAGAGGCTCCATGACCGTCAAAGAGACCGATTTTTTCCCGTCGTTTTCCAAGACCGAAACCAAAATTACCAACTACATTCTCTATTTTAGGAAAGTGCTCTCGGAAAGCAATGGAGTCTTCGCAAATAATCAAGTAAGACTTAGAGCGAATTTTTGCATTTGGAATATTAAAGTATCTTTTTTTATCGGTAAAATACCAATCTTTCAAATTGACGGTTTTTCTCGAATCGTTATATACTTCTACCCAATCTCCCGTTTTTTTATTATTACAACTAACTTCGTTAATCATAATTTGGCCAGCCAGCGGGTGTACATATTTTTCAAAAACAGCACTAATCTTATGGATATCCTTTCCAGTCAAACTAATCTCCACCGCATGTTTTTCTGCCCCCTCAAGAATTCCTTCCCAGTGAGAAAAACGATAGCCAAAATCAGGCATGGCTTTAAGACTAATGGGGATATTCTCAAAATAAAATCCAGTGAAATCTTTCTTCCGAATATTAACGTTATTATTTAAAATGACCTGTCCTCCGTTGTTTGTTAAAATAGAAACGGAAACAAGTTCACCGGTTTCAAAAAATTCAGAGAGATGATATCGCATGTATTTCACGCGTTTGCTCGCAAATGTTTTGAGCCTTTCTACATGCTCTTGCCATCTTCTTTCGCTTAGTCGCCACCGATCCAAATGTCGGTCCATTTCCGGTTCTATGGTCTGATAAATTTCGTCAATTTTATTAAGGACTTGCTCTTGAGTAAAAGAGGTATTTAGTCGATCGGTAAATCGGCGGATAAATTCTTTTTCAAAATCAGGATTCTCTAATAATTTTCGAAGAATCAGCGTACTCCACGGCGGATTAGGCCACGCGGGGCCTTCAGCTTCCGTATAAAATTCGAGGCTATTATTTTTATAGGCTTTTTTATCGTGCAGACCAAATCCCCAATCTGTATCATACAAAATCCAACGCCAGCGTCCACTTTCCGTCTGCGGTCGCCAGAATTTGATATTACCTCCCGCATCCCGATTATCGAAATAAATTTGAGCTATTTGATAATCCATAAAATTATCTACATCCATTTGAGTTTGTAGATACGCATAATTAATTGGATCACTTAGATCTCGTTTTTCGATAAAACGAACCATGTTTAAATAATGTTGGCGACTTCCACGTTTGGTAGTTCGACGGTGTTCGATCAAATCTAGACTATCTTTATCCACTTCGGCATGCGACTGAATAAAGTAGCGATTGACTTTTTCTCGGATATTGTAAATTCCCCAGTATTTTCCGTTGAGGTAAACATGTGCCGGTCGGAAATTTTGTTTTTCAATATCCCAATCATCCAGCAGCCCTGTCATCAGTCCATCTCGAAAATGTGATTTCCCCCAGTCACTACCAGAGTTTCGCAACACTAAAAATTTATATTTTTTAAAACCGTCCTTACCAAAGATACGGTGCTTAAAATGTTTCTTTCCGTAGCGATCCCGTGCAATCAACGTGATCGACTTTTGTGGAAATAATCGACTCATTCCCCCAAATAATCGAAAACCCGTAACGCTGCGAAATTCGATTTTTCCATCCGTCTCAAAAATCTCTGTATTTACTTTTACTTCTCTTTTACTCCAAAAATTAGCGCCATCTTTGGTCCACAAAGAATCCACCGCATCCGGTCCCTGCATATAGAGTCCAGTTTCTGCATCAAAAAGAACAGAAGGCGTAATCGCCACGGAGACAATAGGTAAGGTCGAAGCAGGTTCGTCAATAAAATAGGTATGCCCGATTGGCTTAGTCTTGAGTTTATTTTTGTAAGCGATTGCCCTCAGAACCGTTGTTTTACTAATCTTCAGTGGTTTTCGGTAAGGGCGGCTGTAGCCGTCTGGAGTAGAACCGTCTAAGGTATAGAATATTTTGGCACCTGGGCAACGCAATTCGATCGTTTGACCAGATTCATACAATCCACCGGGAGTAGAAAATTCTAGGATCAGTTTTTCTTTTTTAGGCTTAGGTGCAGTATGAGACTGTCCACTAGCCTGAGAGGCCAGAAAAATCGAAAAGAACAATAAATATAGTATGCTGTTTTTCACAATATGGTGGAATCTGTTTTTTTACGAATAGTAAATTTAAGGAAAATAGTGGCATTTCAGGTAAGATCGAGTATAAATTCCTACGTTATTTGAGAGAATATGTTGTACTTCTTCCGCCGGAAGCGTCTTGTACTAGGATATTTTTTTTGATTAGATCTTGAATGTCTCGAATGGCGGTATCCTTTGAACATTTATTTATTTTTGCCCATTTGGAAGAAGTTAATTTTCCAGTAAATCCATCCAGCATTTTATTTAATATTTTCTTCTGTCTCTCATTTATTCCTTTTGAATTATTTTCCTTCCAAAATGAATGTTTAAATAACACTTTCCCGAGTATTTTTTCTGACGATTTCAAAGCATTGTGCAAACAATTTAAGAACCATGCTAGCCACTCAGTAATGTCTAAACTCCCCTTTTGAGTTTTTTCCAATAGAGCGTAATATTCCTTTCGCTCCATTCTAATTTGTGCAGACAAACTATAAAATCGTTGTTTGGTCATTTCAGATTTTGACAAAAACAAATCCGTTATGGCTCGTGCTATCCGTCCGTTACCATCTTCAAATGGGTGTATTGTGAGAAACCAAAGATGAGCTATTCCCGACTTTATCACCAAATCTTCTAAGGATTCTTTGTTTATCCAGTTTATAAATTTTTTCATTTCCAGGCTTACTGAATCCGACGGAGGTGCTTCAAAATGAACTTTTTCTTTGCCCATTGCTCCTGAGACAACTTGCATAGGTCCTCCGGCATCTTCCCTCCAATCTCCTACTTTTATTTTATACATCCCACTCCATCCAGTAGGAAATAGGGAGGCATGCCATCCAAAAAGTCGGTCCTTTGTTAATTCCTGATCATATTTCTGAGTTGCATCCAGCATCATTTCAACAACTCCATCAACATTTCTATCACTCTCAACTAAACCAGCTATTTCTATCCCCAATCTTCGTGCTAACGAAGATCTTACCTGTTCCTTATCAAGAATTTCTCCTTCAATCTCACTTGTTTTTAAAACATCCTGAGACAAAGTCTCCAATAAAGCCTCATTTTTTAAATTGATGCCCAATGCTTCCATTCTGCCAGTCAATAATCCCTGGAGATTCCTTACTTTACTCAAAGTAGGGACCAACTCTTCGATATTCCATCTGAAATTAGGCCAATCATCCTGCTGGTATATGTAAGTTATTCGTCGCATAATATGCGACGAATATAGCAGTTAATCGTCGCAATTGCAATTTTTTGGGTTGGAGTTTGAGGTTTGGGTGAATGGATTGGCATAAATGGCGTAGCCAGCTTCTACCAGCTATGGACGCTGATGCATTATTTATAGTATAGTATATCTTTCTTTTCAAATGTTCCCTTGCCTATTCAACTTAAAATCTTTTGGTTTCCATTTAGTTTTTACGCTGTACAAATCTTTTCTCTTTTGTAGCTTGTTTAGAATCGTTTTTTATTTTTCTTGAATTTATAAAATATGAAATTAGAGATTGAAGTATTCCCCCAATTCCAATTAATCCGAGAGCAGCTATTATTTATTCAATTGACATTTGTTTAATTTCTTTTTTATTTTCAATTATACCGCTAACTCACCTATAAACCACACAAACCGGAGACTTAACCACGACCTTTTCCGGATCACCACTCAACCTCCCCGTCTCCTTGTCTCTTTCAAATAAAAGAATAGCATCATCATCTTGCAAAGCCACGGTTAATATCTCTTCGTTTGGCGTAAGGCCTATAAATCGCGGTGCCGATCCACCAGCGTTTATTCGCTGAATTATCTCCATTTTATAGGTCTTTGGATCATTTTTTAAAACGAGTATTTCATTAAATACACCTCTTAGACTAGCGTAAAGATACTGACCGTCCCGGCTAATATCAATGGCCGCACTGCCTGGATATCCTTCTTTTCCTGCTGCCGGCAGAGCTAGTATCTGCTGACGTTCTTTAACAGTCTCGTGCCATTCCCATAATTCTATCGTTCCATTAAGCTCATTAAGAATATAAACATGATCTCCTTTGGGGTGCCAAGTTAGATGTCGGCATCCACCTCCTGGAGTTACAGAAAGACTATCACTCAATTGCAAACCAGTTTCGCTAGACAAATATCGATAAACCTTATCTGCTCCTAAATCTACGGCGTATACTTCTGAACGTATCGGGTGTGCTTGGATATAATGTGCATGGGGACTTTCTTGCCTACTTTTGTTAGGTCCGATTCCTTGATGTTGCTGTGCAGTTCCTCCACTTAAAGTTCCTTCTTTAGTAATCTTGTATTGCACTACATTACCGCTGCCATAGTTGGCTACCCAAAGAAATTTCCCTTCCTTGTCTGTACTAACATAGCAAGGACCATTTCCTAAAGACGAAACTGATTGTATTTCTCTAAAATTATAATCCTCGGAATTATATGCCAGCACTTTAATAACACTTTTATCCCCGCCTTCACTTACGGCATAAATAATAGGGTGATTGGGAGAGTGACAAATAAAAGAAGGATTGACAATATCCGAAAAGCTATTTTTTAGTTCCCAGTTTTTAAAATTGTTATCTGTTGTAAAAATTCCAACTCCCATTCCGCGGCCGTCTACATGGCCTTCATTTCTCGTATAAGTTCCTATAAAAGCCAGGTGTTCTTTATTAAGTTGTGGTTGGTTCATATTTTTTTCTTTCGGCTGACAAGACGAAGTAAAGGAAATTGCGATCAGTAAGAAGATATAAATTAGATTATTGTGTCTGCTGCTAAAAGTGTTTTTCTCGCAGAGTTCGTAGAGACCTGCCTGCCGGACAGGCAGGCGCAGAGAATTTCTAACGTGTAAATCTTTTATCGCGAGTGTATTACGTAAACGATTTATTTTCAACAAAATTAAATTTTTCAATTATCTTACTTTTAAATGTGAACTCATGATTCATCAATAAATTTAAATCGTGTAATCAATATTTTTACCAGCTACCACTTTCTTTTTCATATTGGGCTGATTTACTTCTTCGAGTAATTCCTCTTCTGGATCGTTGGATGGAACAATCAGTCTTGGAGTAATCTCCTTTTCAGATTCCAATTCAGGCTTTTCATCCATTTCAACCGGAGTAGCGGACATCATTATATCACTACGATAAAGGAAAATATCTTTTACTTCTTGGTCATGATCAAATCGGTAGAGTAAGTCCTTGATCGAAAAGTCGGGTGCTGTTTTTCTATTATTAAAATATTCTCCTAAACCTTTTACATCCAAAACTTCTGCCCCAAGGTACTGACCTAACATATAATAAGCCTCCCATTGCACTGGATCAAAAAACTGATCAGCAGTTGATTCATGTGGAAAATCAGGATGGTAAATTTTGTATTTATAAGCTCCATACATGGTTTCATCGTCGGTCACAATTTTTCCTGTCGGCGCTTTCACACTCGATTTGATATAAACCAGCGTGCTAGCTTTAATATCATTTCTTACTTGCTCTTCAATACGTTGAGAAACTCCTTGCATTACTTCCGTTACTCTAGGTTGCTGTTGTTTTCTTAATTGCAGGATTCGAGCGGCCAATGCTGGAGGAAGGTTGACTGACTCTAATGCTTCTTCCATTTGAGCAATCAAAAATTCTGGATCGGCATTTTCGTCGTTCAGTAGTTCATTAAATTTAACTAAGACAGGTGTAAGCGATTCAAACTCATTCGCTTTAAAAGCTGAAATATCTTCTGCGGACAAGGTATCTCCGAAGCTTAACTTCCGAACGTTGGTTCGCAACATATCTCTTTGACCGAATAGCTGATCCACAATAGTTGAATCAATATTTTTCTTGATCAATAAATCTTTCAACGTTTTGTCATCCGGTTCTTCTTCCAGAATTGTCCGAACTTCTTCTTTAGCCATCCCGCGTTGCTGCATTATTTTTATAAAAAACTCATCCTCAATTTTTCGTAATAAATAAGCGTTCACCAATTTTTGATCCACACCTACTTCGATTTGTGAGAGCAGTTTCAAGAAAGTCTCCATGACTTTGTAAGCGTTTTTTATTTCCGGTTGTGTCATTCTTTTTAAAATCACCTGTTCTATATCTCCAATCCCCATATCTAATCTATCATCAATAAGGTGTCGAATAATTCGCTTCGGAAGTCGAATATTATTTTTAAATCTTTGGCTTAACAGTCCTGCTTGTTTAAGTATTGGTTTGATTTTTTCAGGTTCGTTTTCAATAGCGTGCTGTAACACTTCTTTAATTCCCTTGGTTCGATTGTGTTCTTTATCTCCATGGCAAAAAATCATCGTATTCAATAACGCAACCACAATTTCAGTATTTTCAGCATCTAATCCATCTAATTGATTTCTTAATTCATTAACCTCTTTAAATTCATTGATTACTCTAAAAATAATTCGAATCAATAGTTTGCCATTATAATCCAATAGTTTGATCGCATCCTTTAGATCAGGATAGTTTACCAATACTTCAAACCCTCGATAATTTTCGTCCTTCACCAGATTACCGTTCGCATCCAACGCCATAATTTCATCCCAGAGATGGTAGACGTCAGCGATCGCAAATCGTTCAAGGGAATAGCCATAAGAAGGTTTTGGACGAATAACATCTTCGGGAATATGACCTTCTCGAAATTCAATAGAAAGTCCTAGCTCATTACGTGCTCGCACGGTCAAGATTTCTAAGTCAGCAAAATCATATAACGGATCCGCACCAGCATCTACGGATAAAATCAGGCGACAACGACGGCGTAATAATTCGTAGACACCCAAGTTTTCGATATGTCCTCCATCGGAAATATTAAGTTTACGGTTAGCGGTACCGATTTTAGAAAATAGTTCTTTAAAAAAATACCAGGGCCACCATACTCGCTCCGATTCGTTGCGTTTAAGTGGATTAGAAATCCAAAATCCTAAACGAACATTAAAAGTGGTCATCAGTACACTGAGTAATTTATTGGAGTAAGTCCCCATACCTGGATTGACAGCAGCGGCAGAAATAGTGGTAGCGGCAGGTAGCGTTAATTCTTTGTAATCTTTGAAGGTATCCGTGTCTACATAGCCTGTAAGCTTTGAACCAAAATAAAAAGGCGATAAAAGAAAGTAATCACTAGCTTTGGCTCCTTTAAAGTTTTCGTCTCCACCACCCAAGAGCTGAAGATTCAAACAGGTGTTGATTAAGGGATAAGGGGCTACTAAATTTTTAGGGGAAGAATCGTTTTGTTTGATCAGATTAGATAATTCGACGTTTTTATACTTTTCGCCAAAATGTAAATACGCGTCTGCCAGTTGGTTGCGATAGAAACGGTGAAAGCTGATGGCATTGGGATTTGCAAAATATCCTAATGCAAATACCAGAATAGCAGCCAGTAGATGCAGGAGAATAATAATGGGTTCTCCGACATCAAACAATGCGAGAATGTTTTTGCAAAGTGCTCCGTTAGAAAAAGGTATCTGATCACAATTTATTTCAGATGAAACTATATTCAATAAAATCAGAAAGCCGCCAGCAATAACCGTCACCGCTGCCAGTACTGCTTCCGCTTGATTAAATTTTCGAGAAATTCCTAGATCATATTTTAGTCTTAAATTATAAATAAAATGAACTACGTAAATAAGAAAAAATAGTCCGATTCCTATTTCTACTACATGAAAATCATCAATAAATTTATAAATGGAATCTTTAATCTGAAATTTACCCATCATTTTCCGTACCCTACCAATCCCAGATAACAATGTAAAAAACAGAAAGATAAAAATCAACGGACTTACCCAGCTCATCAAGGTACTTACCAAATAACCAATTACTAAAATGAATGTATTCCATATTTTGCCCTTACCTACACCTGGCATCATATATTCACCTCGCCCGCGGAGATAGTTAATGTGATCTTGATGAAATAAATCTTCATAAGCAGCCTCTGGTTCATCTTTTATTTCTTCCGTCCTTCTCTTTAATAAAGATTGCACATAGGCCCCCGTATATCCACCACCAGAAACCGTGGAGAGGTAATCTGCTTTTTCTAAAATACCGAATTTATTGAGGGTTTTAAGAATGCCCAGATTGATCGTGGCTGATCGAATTCCGCCACCGGACATAGCAATTCCAAAACGAGTATCGTCCAGTTGATCTGCTTCGGACGTACCGTTTCTATATTTTCTTCTGGCTTTTAGATGCACATCTTCCTGCTCAATTACTTGATGAAAGTTGAGTTTTTTCTTTTTTGACATGAGTAGCAGGTTTTCAGAAAAGATAGGTAAACAACCTTCGGGATTGTTCTAAATTCTGTGTTTTTCAACTTCAATTTCAACCTCAAAACAACTTCAAATTTTTCACTAATTTAGAAGAAGTGCTTCTAAAAATCTAACTGCCAGTATATTATAAGCAGTTGGTTTTGAAAATTTGCGATTGCAATTGAAGTTGAGGTTGAGGTTGGGCTTGAAATTTTAAAATAAGTTGACACACTGTATCAAACAGTCCTCAATACCCCTTCCCCTATCCTAGGTTACTGGTAATCAATAGTTCTAAGTCTGTGTATTTAATACCAAAGCGTTCGCTCAAGTACTGATTGGTAAGTGTTCCTTTATAAATATAGACCCCATGTCGCAATCCCATATCACGCTGAATGAGTCTTTCTAAATTACCTGAAGCGCCAGCCCGTAACAAAATAGACACTAAAATATTACTTACCGCAATAGAAGCCGTACGGGCTACCTTGGAAGGGATATTTGGCACACAATAATGAATCACATCATGTTTTGTAAAAGTAGGCCGTTCGTGGGTAGTAACTTCGGAGGTAGCAAAACATCCTCCTTGATCGATGCTCACATCAATGATCACTGCGCCTCTTTTCATTTTAGCTACAATCTCTTCGCTCACAATAATGGGGGTACGACCTGATGGCGAGTGCATGGCTCCAATGGCCACATCCGCTGTCAATAATTCCTTTTCCATCTGCATGGGGTTCAAAGACGAAGTATTGAGTTGACGTCCTACCTGACTTTGCAATCGCATCAACTTGGATATGTTGTCGTCAAATATCCGAACTTCCGCACCTAGTCCAATGGCCACTCGCGTTGCAAACTCTGCTACAACTCCGGCTCCAAGAATCACTACTTTGGCACAAGGTACACCCGATACACCTCCCAGTAATACGCCCTTTCCGCCATTAGAATTGGTCATCAATTCTGCCGCCGTCAACATGATGCTCATCCCAGCCAACTCACTCATAATTCGCACCACAGGAAACGAATTATTCTCATCCTTGATGTATTCCATCGCCATCGCAATAACGCGTTTAGAACGTAGCTTCTCAATATAGTTGCGGGTGATAATCGGCAAATGTAATGGACTAAATAAAATCTGATTGGGTCGTAAATGATCAATCTCTTCTAAGGTAGGCGGCGCTACTTTGATGATGATATCCGACTTATAAACCTGCTCTTTGCTATACGCAATATCAGCACCGGCTTCGGAATAACGATGATCGGAATAATTAGCTTTGAGTCCGGCTTCAGTTTCAACTACTACTCGGTGACCGTGATTGACCAAGGTAGCTACAGCCGAAGGTACGAGTGCTACCCGTCTTTCCTGCAAGGTTGTTTCCTTAGGAATACCAATGAACATGGTATTCGATTTTCGCTGGACCTGCA
>CAZYAC010000144.1:0-5090 GCA_964645475.1 uncultured Saprospiraceae bacterium
GTGATAAATAGGAAAGAAAATAGGAGGATTGATGAACGCATAACTCGATTATTTTGCACAATATAGTAAGAAGTTGTCTAAACTAACGTAATCCAAGACCTGCTTATTGGAGATAAGTTAGGTATTTAGCTTAAAAAGCTATAGGTATAATGGATCAAAAAAGGGGTTATTCTAGAGTGGATTTAATCTAAAAAACGAAAAATATCACCTTTTTGCTGCCAATAGATAGAGGATTGCCATTCTGATAGCTACTCCATTTTCTACTTGTTGGAGGATAATTGAATCACTAGAGTCTGCAACTTCACTGGAAATTTCCACGCCTCGGTTAATCGGACCTGGGTGCATGATAACAATTTTTTTTCCTGTTTTATTAATAATATCTTGATTGATTCCAAAATATTGGGCGTATTCCCGAATAGAAGGGAAAAACTTAATATCCTGACGTTCTAATTGAATCCGTAATAAATTGGCGATATCACACCAAGCCATCGTTTCCTCAACACTATAGCTAACGGAGACTCCTAATTTTTCAATATATTTAGGAATCAAGGTTGGAGGTCCACAGACTCGGACTTTAGCTCCTAATTTTTGTAAACAGAAAACATTGCTCAAAGCTACCCGTGAGTGAAGGATATCTCCGAATATGGCAATTTTTTTCCCGCTCAGATCTCCTACCTGTTCACGCATAGAATAAGCATCTAACAAGGCTTGGGTCGGATGCTCATGCGTTCCATCTCCAGCGTTGATGATATTGGCGTCAATATGTTGAGATAGAAAATAAGCTGCACCGGGAGCAGGATGCCGCATGACGACCATATCCACCTTCATGGAAAGAATATTATTAACGGTGTCTAGCAGGGTTTCTCCTTTCTTAACAGAAGAGGAAGAAGCAGAAAAATTAACCACATCTGCCGAAAGTCGTTTCTCAGCCAGTTCAAAAGATAATCTAGTACGGGTAGAATTTTCAAAAAACAGGTTGGCCACCGTCACATCTCGCAGAGAAGGAACTTTCTTGATAGGTCGGTTGATGACTTCTTTAAAATTTTCAGCCGTTTCAAAGATCAGCCGTATATCAGCTTCGGTTAGATATTTTATCCCTAGAACATGTTTGGTACTTAGCCCCATCAATTTTCTCTTTTTGAACCAAATAATAAAACCTTGTCCGTACCCTCCTCTTCGGCCCATTCAACACGAACATAAGCTTCGTCAATCGAATCGACCGTAATTCCTACATAATCCGCTCGGATTGGAAGATGGCGATTAAATCGACGATCCACCAAAGTCAGCATTTCTACTTGAGAAGGACGACCGTGATCCTGTAAAGCAGACATAGCGGCCTGAATTGTTCGCCCAGTGTAGAGAACATCGTCGACCAGAATTACTTTTTTGTTTTCTAAATCAAAATCTATGGAAGTCTTGCTCGCGTGAAGTGGTTTCTCTCGAAGTCGAAAATCGTCCCGATAGAAAGTAATGTCGAGATTACCCGATTGGATATTTTTAATATTTAAAATTTCTTGAAGCCCGGATCGAATTCGATTGGCCATGACTACCCCACTGGTCTGAATACCAATTAAACAAGCGTCTTCGAAATTGTCATAATGCTCAATGAGTTGATGACAAAGTCGTTCTAAGGTGAGGGAAAATCGCTCTTTTTCGAGGATCGTACGGCCTTTTTTCATATGCACACAAATATAGAAGAAAATTTAAAACAGGTTTACATCTGTTTCCCATTAATTTTATTCTACCACCAATTTTTTAGTAGCGCTCCATTTATCATTCTTCATTTTTAAATAATAAACACCGGAGAGCCAATCTTCGGAAAGAGGTATTCTAATACTTTCAGAAAGAGCGTCCACCTTATCACCGTATACTCTTTGTCCTTGAACATTATATATTTCTAATTGAAAATTTTCCGGAACAAAAGAAAAATTCAACCAGCATTCTTTCTTTGCAGGGTTTGGTTGGAGTTTAATATTTTGACTAAAATCTGGCAAACTGGTTCCAACAATAAACTCGGTCGAAGCGGGTGTACCAGCACTTAGGTTAAAATAACTACCACTGGCAGAAAACTCAAGTACCACCGTACGAATTAGATAATAGTAGGTACCATTACTCGGAGGAATATCGGTGTACGTGGTCGCATTCACTGGGTTAAGATTCAATAACTCGTAGTCTCCAAACTGATCTGTAGATCGATAAATATTATAACCTTGAATGTTAATTCCTCCCGCAGGATTCCAATTGATTATTACCGTATTATCTTCAGTCAAGGCAAAAGCAGAAGGCGGACCCACAGCCATGTGCATCCGTAAGGTAGGATCTCCCATTAAGGCGACATGTACTAATTGTGGACCATTATCCAAATAAATACCTCCATTAGAACGGCTATTCTGCGTTGCCAAAACGGAAGTACCAATAGGCGCACCAAGAGACATATGGTGAAAAGTCCACGGAGGGCTTCCCGCCCAGCAATTGGTCAGGGTCAATCCTGAAGCCAAAGGAGCCCGTAAAAAATTATTGGTATTGTCCCAATCTCCAAATTGACTACCAAACAACATGGTAAAAATGGTGTTTAATTCAAAATTAGCAAAGTCTTCTGTACTACCGATTCCTTCGGCACTAATATGAGAACCGCTACCACATCCATAGGACCAGAGATACCCTGAAGTAGTGGCAAGCGTGGAAAAATAATCTGTGATTTGAATATTTTCTTCTCCAAACATGGTGGAAAAATTGCGCCATGCACTTGCAGCAGGAGCAGCAAAAGTATTTCCAAAATTGTCATCTACCAAAGCGCGTCGAGGGATATCATAAAAAGCATTTCGGTAGAGATGATTTTTCTGAAAATATTTTTTTAACAATTCAATCTCAGGATCAGCAAATTCAGGCATGTCAAAAAAGTCAACTCGTCCTACTGCCAATTCAACTTCAGTTGGGATTGAATCCTGATCAAATTTCCCATCCCCAGGTACGTTGTGATTGTAGGTAAATTGTGCCGAAGTATTAGAAACTACAGAATCCGTCCAAGTTCCATCTAATTCTCCATAATAAACATCAGCTGCCCAAGCTCCTTCATGGTTTTCAAAGTGAGAGTCCGGCGCAATCTCACCAGAATAAGGTACAGGTACATGACCAATAATAAAGAGGGAATTAATTTCGGGATTTTCCTGATACAAGGTTTGAATTCGAGAACGAATATCGGTGACAGATTCGGTCATGGTCGCCGTTTCAATATAGGTTTTCCATCCATCTCGGATTAAATCTAATTGTAATCGATCAATTTCTGGTGCGATAGGAAGTCTGATAGATTCTTCAATCAACAAAATAATTCCGCCTCGCTTATGTACGGGAGGTAATTGATTGCCAGCATAGATATAACCGTAAGCGGGATTCTGGGCGATGAGTGTTCCTGGCTCACCAGAGGTAAGGTATATAGAGTCAGTCGCCGCATGTCGAAGGATATAGGAAGTAGACTGAGGAAACATATCTTGTTTGATGGTCAGCGTCAATGTTTCAGTGGCCACCCCATTATCACAAACCGTAAATTCCGTAATATCGGAACTCCCAAAATCATCTCCATAAGCCAATTCTTCTCCACAACCAGACAGTCGATAGTAACCAAATCCGAAATCACAACAAAGACCAATATTAAACATGTCAGAAAATTCCAAAACAAACGGTGCTCCTGCTGGAACTTCCACGGTTTTGACAATTAAATCAAATTCGTATTTAAAGACCGCAAATTCTTTTCCAGTACCAGGGAATAGTTCCACATCGTCGAAACGGGTGGCATCCCCAGGAAGGATTGCGATAGGATCCCCCCAAGAGGTTTCGTGCAGTTCTTTTTGGTAGACTCGATATTCCGGGGCATTAGCATCCGGTGTCCATTTTAAATAAAAGTCCCCTCCTTCATCCACCAATTCTAGTTCGACGGAACGGTCTCGTGCATCCTGTGTAGATTGTGCAACCAGCAAGGAAGAACAAAAACAAAGGATAAAAAGGATATTAAAAGTATGTCTCATGCAAGTGGGATTTTTGAATAAATTCAATTCTAAAGCAAGTTAATACTTATTTTGTTTAATCGGAGCAAGATCTATGACAAAGTCTTGTCAAATCGATAAACAACTTATCAGTCTTTATTTTTGGAAATAAAAAATAGTTTCCTAAATTTGTCATGTAATACCGTTCCGAAGCTTCTTTTCTGGAAGCGACACGTTAATTTCATTTTACAAATCCTTAATTTTTTGATGATGAAACAACTTATGTTGATTTTGACGGTATTTGCCTGTCTACAAGTGAACGCACAACAACTTTTTTTCGAAGCTTTTTCAGGATATAATATAACTGCTTACGAATCTTTCGGTGAAGAAAATGAAGGTTATGTGCCTTTGGGATTTCGGATCGCGGGAGGATTGGAACATGTACAAATCGGAGGAGAATATCGACGGAATATTACCAACCCTAAATTTCAACTCACAGATAGTCCATTTAGAACAGAAGTAGAGGAAACGTATTACGGAGCTGTCTTGCGAGGAAACCTCAGTAAATTACCTGCTTATCGTTTTGGTCTAATTTTAAAAGCAGGGGCTGGTTATTATCAAGGGAAGGAAATGACTTACGAAAATGATGCATTAATTGTTGAAAACACGATAGACTATGACAAAACATTTGGATGGAATGCGGGTATTGGTATTTCAGCTCCAATTGCTAGTTTGGTGCACTGGGAAATCGGCTATCAGTTTAACTCAGTCAACCGAGATATTCCAGGAACTGGATCGGTTCAACAGAATATGAGTTATCATTCTTTTCAAATGGGCCTGAGTCTGAATCTGGTATTTGGGAATACAGCGAAGCGCTGTCGTCGGGTGATTAGTAGTACGCGGGGGCGGTGAGGTTAGTGGAGGGTTTTTATTGATGGGTAAATCCGTTTCTAACGTTGTTTTTCTCGCAGAGACGCAAAGACGCAAAGTATTTTAGCGTGTAAATCTTTTAACGTAAAAATAGTTGAGAAGAATGGTTCTTTTAGGGTGTTTTTATTGAAAGCTAGGTCCGTTTCTAACGTTGTTTTTCTCGCAGAGACGCTGAGACGC
>CAZYAC010000144.1:5190-11824 GCA_964645475.1 uncultured Saprospiraceae bacterium
AGACGCAAAGACGCTGAGATTTTCTTGCTTGTGATTCTTTTATCTTAAAATAGTTTATAAGAATGGTTCTTTTAGCGGTTTTTTTTTGAAAGGTAGGTCCGTTTCTAACGTTGTTTTTCTCGCAGAGACGCAGAGACGCAAAGTATTTTAGAATTAATACTGCTTTCAATTTAGAAAAACAATGAAATATATGTTCAGTTTATTGTATGGGTAATTTTTAAAGTATTGGTTTGCAATGTTGGAAATTTGAAGTTGTGGTTGAAGTTGTCTTTGAGGTTATTGAATATTTTTTTTAATTAGGTTGGGCTGCTATCTTGGAATTTAGAATTATCCTTTTATTGCTTTCATGGTTAATCCAATTATATTTTTCTTTAAAAAGATTTTGATTTGTTTTCTAAAATAGAGGGCAATTTTTATCAAAATAGTAATCCAGGTAAGCGTTACTGCTCGGATGGCCCATTCGATAATTTTTGCAGTTAGCACGAGGGCGAATTGAAGATTGTGGGTAATGCTATAGCAACGATTTCGATGCTCCGTTATGAGTTCACCTGCTTCTAAATTAGCGAAGCATTTAACGTCACAATCAAAGTCAAAGCGACTAACGATAGCGGGTCTTCCATCAGCAAAGGAAGTGGTTATCTGTCTTTTTCCAAAAAGAAAAGCGATTCCCTGTCCGAATTTTCTTAGTCCTTCTCGAATTTCTCGGTAGAGCATCAAGACAAAATTTTTCAGCAGGCGGTAAATAAATTTAAAGCCTTTAAGAATGAGTCGCACGAGTCGTCCCATCCCACGAACTATTGAGCGTGCTAAGCTTCGCACGCCAAAATAAACACGCCGTAGTTTGTTATTTACTCTATTTTTGTTGGCTTCTTTAATGGCTTTTTCTAATTCTCGATCGATTCGTTTTTTCTGATTTCGGATGTCAGGGTTCTCAGCAATTTCCGCTTCGTATTTTTGAATCACTGTTTCAAAATCGTTCTGCTCACGAAAGGAATCTAGCGAGTCAATCATCTCTGCAAAAAGGTACCGAATATTAAGTAGCCAAGTACCTGTTTCTGCGTTGAGTTGATAAAGAACAAATCGGAGTTTTAGTCCTTTTATGTCTTGATCAATCTCCCGAATGGAGCGAAAAGTTCTACGCCCCAAATCACTGTCAATCATTCCATTATAATATCCATTCGTCCATTGATGTAGTTGAAGCAAACGGACTAAAAATCTATTGTACTCATCTTTTAGCGTATCTTTAAATAGGGTTGCATTTTCTCGATCCATTAATTCTCTTCGAACTTTATCGTAAAAATCAGGTGCCAAATATTCCTTTAATTCTCGTCTAAATCTCCGAGGAATTTTTTCTAATTTTTTTAATAAACTCTGATACCGTTCGGCAATTTTCCTCAGCTTTTTTTTCTCAACTTCAATTCCTTCTTCAAAATCATCTACTAAGGTTTTTTGTCGTTGCAATAAAATAGCCAATCCATTTTCAATTCGAACCACCTCGTTCTTCAGTGTCTTCCCTTCCTTTTCTTTTGAATCTATTTGGTTGTCAAGACTGGCACGATCTGATAACCTTTGCTTATTCTTATCGACCTGTTCCTCTCGCATAAAATATTCCTTCAGTAGACCTATTTTCTTTTCCGCACTTGCAAGGGATTTATCAAATTTATGTTTAAGATCATCTGGTGCATTATTTTGATGTTCCTCTAATTGTCGATGGGAATTTATTTGAATAATAAGTTGAGCTCCTAAGTCTGTGATATTGGGAAATAAGGTATCTAGTTCTTTCTTTAATTTTTTATTTTTTCTCTCTAATTTTTTAGTCGCACCTTTTAATTCATCCAGTGATTTACGAGATTTTTTTAGTTCTTTAATATCAATTTTATGATGATCTTCTGCAAGCTTGGCTTTTCGTAATGCTTCTTCTGCAGCGAGAATGTTTGGTTGAAATTGAGTACTGTTTTGATGTCTTTCGTTTAGTGATTCTCGGATTTGATCCACCACGATATTTATCTCCATCCGTAGCACTTCCACTTCAGATTGTCGTCGTCGATTTTTACGAGTAGTTGCTACTAGAGGTTCATTTGTTGCCACTGTAACCTGGTCCTTTTTTAGTTCCTTTAGTTCCGTTTTTATTTGTTTCAATTCATTAGATTCCACCCCTACTTCATTAGCAGATTCACGGATAATTTCTTTGCGAAAACTATCTTTAAAAGCCTTACGTGGTCGATATTTAAAACAAACAATCTGTCGATCTAACTGACCATGATCGTAGGTTCGACGAATTAATTCTGGAATATCTCCCAAAAGGTTAATCCATTGAAGTGTTGTAATTCCTAGAGGAATCCAACTACTAATTTTCGTTATAACTCCCTTTAAAATATTGAGATCAAATGGTTGAGGTTTATCGCCTGGTTTCCAAAAGCCATGTAAGCGTAGTCTATAAAAAATCACTCGAGTCAAAATATCTAAGCTCCCAGGATCAGGTAATTTTGACAGTTGAAAATCACCATCCATATCGACCAGAAGGTGTAATAATTTTATTTCTAGCGTATCCGGTTCGTCTAAAGGAGGGAGCGATGGTTGGAGGTCATTATTTTGAGTAGATAACCAGCTCAGATTTTGACAAGCGATACGAAATTCTTTAAGTGCGAGTCGGACCGCGGTTTTATTTTCGGTTTCGGAAAAAGGGAGAAACCCTAGATCAACCAGGGGTTGGAGATAGTCAAGCGGACGCCCTTCGAGATAAGGCTCGTATTGTTCGCGTGGAATTAGCTGGTCTAGGTCGGTGATCATTTTTTTGAAAAATAATTAATAATGAAATGAATGAAAAATTAATAATGTCACTTTTGACGCGTTAGAAATAAAATATAAATCCAGTTTAAAACGAAAAATCAAGTTACCTAATTGATTTTGTTAATCAATTATTTCTTTTAGAAAATGTAGGAAGGCCAAACGGGAGACTCGAGCGGCGGCGAGCATTTCTAGATGAAGTTGAAATATTTCGCGTTCTTCGGGGGTCATATCTTTTTTGGTAAATAATAAGGTGTCTTGATCGAAAGCCATGTGGGTGTGGGCGATCACGTGAATTTCACCTTCGATGGTTACCTTTCCCGCCATAAAGTCATTTACTTTATCTACATCAAATTTTCCTTTCGCGTTGATAAACTGAGAAACTTCTCCATTGAGGGTTGTGACTTCAAGGCTGGATAAATCTACTGCAGCTTCCTTGATAGATCCGACCATTTTCCGTAGTTTGTCTTTAAAAGCGGACATAGGTTTTTTGGTTTTTTTAGAATGTTTAGTGTTATTGTCTCGCAGAGGCCTGCCTGCGGCAGGCTATCGCAGAGATCGCAGAGCGATTCCGGCAAAGACAGATTTATTTTTGCAATATCTAGCAACCTTTCCTTAAAGGTAATTAGAGAATTGGTAAAATGAAATTTATAGGTTGGTAATTAAGTTTTTTCTCTAAGTTATTCGTCCAATAATCTCTTTTACACAAAACTTGTTTGGCGATTTTATTGTTTTTTTTAAAATTAAACTTCTACTCCTAACTAGCAAAATAGATAAATTAGGGGTTCAGTTTTTCAAAAAATCGAAAAGAATCAGGTCGCATTTAGATGAAATTTTCAATCAAATCATATATTTAAATATTTAAAAAAAGAACATCATGGAAAAAAAATATCCTTTACCTCCATTTACTGAAGAGACTGCTCGACAAAAGGTACAAGCCGCAGAAGATGGTTGGAACAGTAAGGATCCGATCAAAGTTTCTATGGCCTATACGGAAGATACGGAATGGCGAAATAGAATAGACTTCCTCAATGGTCGGAAAGAGGTACAAGCATTCTTAACAAACAAATGGGATAATGAATTGGACTATAAGTTAAAAAAAGAATTATGGGGTTTTACAGGAAATAGAATTGCCGTCCGATTTGAATATGAATTCAGGAACAAAGAAGGTAAGTGGTTTAGAGCTTATGGCAATGAAAATTGGGAGTTTGACGAAAATGGATTAATGAAAAAAAGATATGCCAGCATCAATGATTTACCGATTGAGGAAAAAGATAGAAAGCTTTAGATATGAAAAATCCTAGGCATTTTTACAAAAAAAAACCATCTTTTTGCGATAAAAAAAAATTCCTGCTAAATCCAGCAACATTTTTGCTCTATTTACCATTTGAATAAAGACAATCATCAATAGACTTTAAGTCTAATAAAGCATAATTTCTATCATGGATGAAAAATCGTTTATAAAGCAGTTGTACGACCAACATCGCAATACCAAACCGGGTATTCACCTGAGTACGGTTGGTGCGATGGCCGATGGGTTGATGAAGTTATTGTTCCCTACCCTTTGCGATAAAGTCTACGAAAACGAAGATGCCTTTGCGGTGGACTTTTTAAAATTAAAAACCGATTTACTGCAATTATTAAGAAAATTACCCGATCCAAAGATACCAGTCGAAGAAATTCAAACTAAATTTATAGATAGTCTGCCTAGTTTAATGGCAGAAATGGAAGCGGATGCGGACGCCATTTTATCGGGTGATCCTGCTGCTGTAGACCGGGTGGAAGTAATTCGGACGTATCCTGGTTTTTATGCGATTGCGATTTATCGGATTGCACACAAATTCTGTTCTTTAGGTACAGATTATATTCCTAGAATGCTGACGGAGTACGCGCATAATAAAACGGGTATTGATATTCATCCAACTGCTAAGATCGGTCCTCGTTTTTGCATTGATCATGGGACGGGTGTCGTGATTGGTGAAACAGTAGAGATTGGAGCCGACGTAAAATTATATCAAGGAGTAACCTTGGGTGCATTAAGTGTCAGTAAAGAAATGGCCAAAACCAAACGACATCCAACTATCGGTGACCGAGTAATCATCTATGCGAACGCCACCATTCTCGGTGGAGAGACGCGTATTGGTTCAGATTCTATTATTGGAGGAAATGTCTGGATTACGCAGAGTATTCCGGATGGTTCGCGAGTTTATTATCGGGAAGGAAGAGAGGAATTGATTGTAGAACAGAAAAGATAATTCGACCTCCATTTCAAACGCAAGAGCAACTCTAGAGCTTGTCTAAAACCAAACTAAAGAAATCCTAGCAGAATAAATCTTGTTCTCCATTCTCAAAAAAAAAGAGGAGCCCCGGAGGACTCCTCAATACTTAATCAGAAAAAATACGAATTATTTAATCTTTACAAATTGTAAAGGTTGTTCGTTAACGGTTGCACCTACCATTTTCACATAGTAAGTACCCGGTATTAGCGTAGAAATATCCAATCTAAATTGATTCACACCTCTATAAGCATCTACTGGAATATCTAACTGTAGTTGTCCAGTAAGATTAAATACTTGGATAGAAAGTGGCGTCTCTGCCTCAATGTTGAATTCCAAACTTACTACTTCATTCGCTGGGTTAGGATATAAAGTTTGCTGGTTGATAGTTGTTTGAATTTCAGAACGAGTCGCAGCATTGGCTATTAAAGAAGAACCAAAATTAACCGTAAAGGCCGCTTCATCATCTTCTTGTGGTGATACACCGTTACCATTACCTGGTGTAGAATCGCTATCACTTTCATTAGCAGCCAATACTTCTACAAACTGTACAATTGGTTGGTTATCTACTAGTGTAAAGAGAACCAATTCCAACTCTGCTGTTTCACCAGCTCCTAAGTAAGGGACGGTCCAAGTTTCGAAAAACAAGTTGTAATCGCCAGTTGACTCACTATGTCCCGTGTAAACCATTCCGTCAGGAAGTCCAGCCGCAATCAAAATATTGGTAGCAGCATCCGTTCCGTTATTCGTTACAGAAACCGTGTAAGTTACATTCTCGTAAATATCATAGGTGTTTTGATCCGCAGTTAAAGACAGTTCTAGATCAATATCTCCGTCACCGGTTCCACCGAATTCAGAAATAGTTACTGCTGCTTCATCATCCTCCTGAGGAACATTGCTATCGTTATTATCAGGTGTAGAATCCACGTCATCTCCTGAAGCATTGATTACCTGAACAAAATTGACAACATCTACTCCTTCTACTAGGGTAAACAATGTTAATTCTAATGTTGCAGTTGCTCCTGCCGCCAATTCTCCAACATACCATTCTTCAAAAAACAGATCGTAGTCTCCTTGAGAAACATCATCATCGGTGTATACCAATCCATCTGGTAAACCTGCAGATACTACTACATCCGTTGCATTTTCAGAACCGTTGTTCGTAACGGTAATGGTATAAGCCACTTCTTCGTAGCGTTCATAAGAAGAATCATCTACTGTAATATCTAGTTCAAGATCTACTCCTGTACTTTCTATTCTTTCGACAACAATAGGGTTCGACAAGCTAAAGCATCCAACAAAGTCATTTGCATTTGCACCAGCTGCTAAGCCTTCAATTCCATCTTCGTAGGATAGGTGCCATACTAAACAGGTACCAGGTCCCGCTCCGTCAAAATCAACAACACTTGGCATCGGTGGTAATCCTAGAATTGTTCCGTCTTCGTCTGTTACTAACCACTGACTGTTTTGACCACCAGCATTCGCTAATGTAATTGATCCAGGTGCAATCATATCCGCAACTCCGTCTCCTACTGTAAATTCGAAAGGTCCACCAAATAACTCTCCTCCAT
>CAZYAC010000145.1:0-11820 GCA_964645475.1 uncultured Saprospiraceae bacterium
ATCTTCCAATTGTATGGGAATAATAAATTTTGTAGTTCCATTAGAAACAAAAGAAGCAGATACATTTTGCTGAGGTTCTAACTTTTGTTTCGAAATAAGTCTATTATCAATTCCAAAATTATTACTCATATAAAGCAGGCTTACCCAAAGGTTTCTTCTTCCAGTATTTTCTATATTGAGTTTAAAGGCAGGACGACACCAGCGATTTTCGTGTTTTTCATAGTTTAAAATATTATCTTTCTGGAGATCGAATACCTTTATAGGAATCGTATCCTGCTTTGCTAAAAAATCTAAGGTACCCGAAAAACGAATGTTTATTTCAGATCCTTTAATACTGGTATTGGGATTTATCAGCTCTAGCAGGTGAATCCATTTGGCCATCTTTTCTAAGCATTCCAAAAATGCCAAGGCAGCGTTTTGTTGATAGGTTTCAATTTTTTTAAACAACGATTGAATTTCATGAATCGAATTTGTTGCTCCTTGGTTTTTCAGATCAACAACTTCATCCAATCTCGTAAGAAAGAAATGGTTTTGTTTGGCATGGATCAGATATTGACTATTTTCGGTTTTTTGGGTAAGGTTAAAATAAATTGATTTAGAATCATTTAGTGTTTTGCTTAGTATTTTTTCACCTATTGGATCGTTGTCCTTATCAAACGCAACTACCATTGGCTTAGCCTTATTTGGGGCACTTTTAACCTTCGCCTTATAAGTTTTGCTTTTGTCTAAATCGATTAGGTCATTAACAACTGAATAATGTGCAAAAACATCTTTCACCTTAGCTTCATTTTCGCTATTTTCTATTTTTAATAGCGTTTTGTCGAGTTCAAGAGGAGCAGTGATTCCATGTAATGAACCAGCATTTATCACCCACTGATTTTTTTGTTTTTCATAAGAAAGGATATACGAAAAATCCACTTTGGGCGCATCGGAAAGAAAAGATAAATCTTTAGAATGAGCAAGTGTAGCTTCGAGTTGTGGGGATTGTTCTCTCACAATGTTTTTAATTCGAACGCGAATCCGATTGATTAATTCACTATAAGAAATTTGGTTTCGAACTTCCTTAAGGAGGTCAAGCAGACAAAAGGTAAAAATACCGCCAGGTTTTCCTTGAAAAAAAACTTCCTTGGCCGTTTCTTCTGCGCTTGCTGCGGACAGTAAAATATGGTGACCTACCGGTGGTGTATACTGACCGGCTGCATTGATCGTATAATCCTCAAAACCTAAATATTCGCTAATGGGGTTGGATTTTTCGGAAGCTTTAGAAAAACGTCTAACCCGAACATAATCACTCCGTGTATTAGAGCCGGAATGACAACAATCCATTATTGCCAAAAATTGAATGTCTTTGTTTTTAGTTGTTTTCCAAATTAGATAGGACAATTCTTTATCTAGTAAGTCCCGACCACCTGGACTCCGGCTATCGTGACAAACCAAGGTTTGGTGTTTTTTATTGACATCCAGATGAGCAAATTCTTTTGGTGATGGACATTGAGAGCCATGACCTGAAAAATGAAACAGACAGATGTCCCCATCTTTTGCTTTTTTAAAATGATCAAAACCAGTAATGATATTTGCCCTTGTTGCTTTTTCATCTTTAAGAACAAGTGGATTGAATTCCTGATCTTTATTATGAAAATGAGTTTGAAAATATGTTTTTATGGACTCCACATCTCTAACACAACCTCTAAGGTTGTTGCGCGGATCATTGTATTCATTTATCCCTATTAAAAGCGCGTATATTGTTTTCATTTTTAAGTCATTAATTTAACAAGGAATCCTTTTATTATACGATCCCATGCTCTTTGGCGTGGATCGCCAATTCTGTACGATTAGATACTGCGATTTTTTTTCTTAAATTTCGACAATGGGTAAATACGGTCGTTTCTGCAATATTTAATTGGTCCGCAATTTCTCTATCTTGCAGGCCAGTAGCAATTAACTTTAGGACTTCAATTTCCCGATTGGTTAATTGAATATTATTTTTCGGTTTTTTGGATTTATTTTGAATATAATCCCAATAAATCTGTTGCACATCAAGAGAAATAAAACGCTTGCCGCTATGAATCTGATGGATGGCATTGACCAATTCTTCCTTGCTTTTATTTTTCATTAAATAGCCTTCCGCTCCATTGGATAGCATTTTATAAATATATTCACCATCTCCAAAAGTAGAGACCACCAAGACTTTTGTTGAAGCAAAATTTTGCTTTATTTTTTGAATGGTTTCATGTCCATCCATACCAGGCATCCGAATATCCAAGAGAATTATATCCACCGTATTTTTTTGTAAAAATTCTAATACTTGAAAACCATCTAAGGCTTCACCTATAATTTCTATATCCGCTTCTTTTTCCAGAAAGGCGCTGATCCCGTCAAGAAACATTTGGTGATCATCTGCTAATAATATTTTTATCATGGTATTTAAATTAAACATTTTGAATTGGGACATCTATGGAAATCGTCGTCCCACTACCCTTTTTAGAATCTACAACTAAAGACCCTTTTAATTGCTCAACGGTATGCTTAATATTATCCAAGCCCATTCCTTCATTCTTCTCCAATAATGAATTGTACTCAAATCCAATCCCATTATCTTGTACCATAATATTGACTAAATCTCCAAAATTATTCAGTTCAATATTCACTTCGGTAGCTTTTGCATGTTTTAAAATATTGGTAATAAGTTCCTGAACAATCTGATACAATTGCATTTCCATTTGGTTATCGAGACGCTCATTCATTTCGTGCGCGATCACCTGAATTTTGAGTTGACGAGCTGCTTTAATTCGATCAGATAATAACTGAAGTTCCCCTACTAAACCAAGGCTGGTCAAACTTGGGGATGCCATATTATGAGAAATTCTACGCACTTCCTCGTAGGCTTCATCCAATATTTCATTGGCCTTTTCGTATTTGTCATTTTTTTTTCCATCAAGATGGCTAAGTTGTTCATCCATTGGAGCAAAATAAAGCTTAGCAGTGGATAACATCACTCCAATCTGATCATGTAAAGCGGCAGCAATCCGTTTTCTTTCCTGCTCAATTCCATCTAATCGAGCAGAGGTTGTTTTTAGTGCTTGATTGCTAATCAAGACATCAATCTCTTGTTTGGCTAACAAGCTATTTTGTTCTGCCAATTGTCGCTTTTTCCGGTTCAGATTAAAGAAGAATAAAGTTATAATCAGAAAGGAAGTAAAGCCAATTAAGCCAATTGAAATTAAATTTTTTCGTTCTAATTTTTTCTTAAATAGCTCTCGCTCTTTTAGGTTATTGATAGAAGAAAGTACTAATACTTTTAGATTGGATAATTTATTTTTAACAGCAAGGTCGTAACTTTTATTTAAAAAGACATTGGCTTTGTCGAAGTGGCCTAAATCAAAATACACATTCCCCATATCATTATAGATGTAAGCTATTTCGGTTGATTTTTCTGATTCTTCTAGTAATTTTAAAGCTTTTTTATATCCCTTTAAGGCCTTTTCATACTTCTTTAACCTATGATAAACACTCGCTTCATTCCTAGTAATCATTATTAACTCGTCTTGATCCAAATACTCCTTTTTCTCCTTTGCACTATTATAATAGGTTATTGTTTTTTTATAGTTTTCATGAAGAAAAGAGAGATTACCAAAATTAACTAAACATTGTGCTTGACCTGTCATGTGATTTTTAAGAATAAATAGGTCAAGACTCTTAGTCAAGAATATTTTTGCTTTAGCAGTATCCATAAATTCTTCTTGGCAGTATAATGATCCTAGGTTCATATAAGTCCTGGCAAGACGAACTGAATCGTCTAATTGCTCTCTTATTTCAATACTTTTTTGATAATGATGCTCAGCTTCATTAAATTTTTCCGTTGAGGTGTAAGCATTTCCAAGATTATTATGCATCTTTCCTAGTCTACCCAATAAAGCATAATCCTGAGAAATATTATTGATCCTTTTTAGAATTTCCAGTCCTGAATCATAACTATCTATTGCACGAAGTGGTTTTCCAACTTTATCAAATAAGACCCCTAGATTATTGTACACCCCAGCTATTTCCTTTGGTTCGTCAAATTCAATCCTCAATTTTAAACCTTCATTAAGCAATTCCTCACTTTCTTTATATTCAAGATTGTGCATTTTAGCTATGCCAAGTCGAACAAAACTCGTAGCAATTCCTTTTTGATAATTTATTTTTTTGGATAAAACTCTAGCTTTGAGTGCATATTCTCCAGCAGTATTCAAATCTGAAAATAAATATTGATAGGATAATTCATTTAATGAATCTGCTTTTTGTGACGTTTCTCCTAGCAGTTTCAATGATTCTTTTAATCGCATTATGTCAGCATTTTCTTCTTGACTAAAGAGAAAATTAAAAGAGAAAAAAATCAAACAAAGCGCAATTATTTTACTTTTCATTTAGTTATAAAAAACAAAACACATTAAACAAAAATTTAATTATTACTATATATATTGATGATGGACATGAAGGAAAGCTTTATTCCCATCATCAATAATTAGCAAAAAATCTATCTAGCTAATAAAAGGACGTTCAATTTCACTAGCTTTTACAGATCTCACGGTAGTCTTTCCTTTAGGCTTATCTCCAGCTAAAGAGGCATAATCAATAATATTGACATCGATAATAAAATCTGAAACCCCAAAGGCTAATGCACCAATCTCAATGGTATGAACAATTGGTGTGTCAACACAAAGACTTTGAAGATTTGGATCGATTCCATATTTTAAAGAAATCGATAAAACGCCTTCACTATTTAATTCAGTTGGAATCGGATCATGTCCCATGGCAACATAATTGGACTGATCCATCATGGTGGTCACATGGAGGAAATATTTATCCGGTTGATCCATGTGTGTTTCCTTTAGTAAGGTTGCTTGCGGTTCGAAGTAATTCATGTTTTCTAGTTTTTTGTTAAAAAATTGATTCTAAAATTAATGATTCTTTTTTATAATTTATATTTCTTATACTATTTTTTCACTAAGCGGATATAGAGCGCACATTTTTCGTTACTGAAACAGCTAAGCCACTTGTTCAATAAAATATTGTTTCTTCCATCTTTTAATAGAATCATGTAGCCGTTTGCGACAGGTAGCTTCTTTCAAATGCATTCTTTTTCCAATCTCTCTAAACCTCAATCCTTCTTCAAAGCGTAACCTCAACAATTCGTGTTCATCTCTATGAAAAGTATTTATCAGGCTCTTAAAAAATTCTTTTTTTGAGTTGTCTAATAATCCTTTAAGCACAGGACAGAGACTTTCAAAAGCATATACAAAAGATGGTTCCTGAGTTGTAAGATTTAATTTCGATTCAAAGGCCATCAAATCAGGAAAAAAGGTAAGCCCTTTCATTTCGTTTCCTAAGGACAGATACTTGTTCCGAGCAATAAGGAAGAAATAGGTAAACAATCTTGATTTCATGGGAGATTTTAACTTACCATTTTCGATATTACTTCTTAAAATCATCATGGCCTCTCCATATATTTCCTCTGGAGAAACATTAAAATACCGATCATATTTATGATTTAATATGGCCATAGTAGGCTCCTTATATTGGTTGAAAAGATGATAGAAACACTGGGCATCTTTGGCCCGAATTAGTTGTACTAAAATCTCTCCAGCCAAATAAGGAGTCGCTATGTTCACTTGGTTTTCTTTTGAAAAAGAATGCTTATTTTCACTCTCTTCTTCTAGCAATCTAGCAAACAATGTTTGTTTAAGTACGAATGGATTTTCTGTCAGATTTTTTATCAGACTGGCAAAGGCTTTATTAAAATTAGCCCGCATCTGATTTTTATTCAGTCTTTTATTTTGCCGAAAACCTTGGTAAAAAGCAGTGAAAAAAACTCGAAAAGTTATCTTCCATACTAGTTGAGTTGGATCACTTTTTTTAAGCATGGTTGCCAGAACTAGATCGTCTATCAGATATTTTGAATTCATCATGGGGAGATAATTTTGGTTAATGGTAATTATTCTACGATTACAAAGGTCTCCCTAAATCACTCCTATTAAAATCCTAAATTTTAGTTAATCGTCTACTCAAAATTGAGTAGAGCCTACTACCAATGAACTATTTTTGCCTGCTTTTTTACCTATTCCTTCTACTTAGTTAATGGGCAAATCTTTTTTTTTGTTACTATTTTGAAGAAGAAAATAATTATTTCGAATGGTGGTAACGGAAAATGGAAATTTACTATGATCCATAAAAACTAATGATTATTGATTCGTGCTTCATATTCCGCAACGACCATCACCAACTATTAAATTACTTACCCCTATTTTTTCAACCTATCTTTTTTCTTTAACATGTCGAGTGGTAAACAATTCGGAAATATGGTAACATAATTTGATTATTAAATATTAGTAGGTGAACATGAAATTATCATTTATAACAAACAATTTAAAAATGAAAAAGAAACAGATCATTATTTTATTTTTTGTGGGAATGCTGGCATTTTTCTCCTATGAAACCAATGCTCAACAACTCCCTCAACTCACCGAAAAATTTGAAGTAAAATTTAACCAAGAAAGTATTCAAAAAAGCAGTTTAACGTTGGACATCAAGTCATTGGACTTTAAATCTGAACTTCAATCCCGTCGGTTTTTTGACGCAATTTCCGACAACTTAATTTCTTACAAATTAGATTACAAAAGAAAAACGGTTTTAATAACACTACAGCAAGCTAATCTAAAAAACCCTTGGAAGGCCTCTGAGTGGAACACCTATTTTGCCGACCATAGAAAACGGTATCTCTCTTACTTCGAAAGTATATCGAATAAAAAATAAAATTTCTCTTTTAACTAAAAAAAATCAAATGAAATCCTTAAATATTATTTACCGAAGAATACTATTCGGAGTATTGAACTTCTTTTTAGTCATATCCTTAAATGGTCAATCCGCCTGCCTTGGTAATAATGGTTATTTACAACAAACTTACCTTGAATTGGGAATCACCAATTGTGGTTCTTTTGGTCCATTAACCGCTCCTCCTCCTGCCACAGGCGGATACAACAATACTTTCAATGGCTTGGGATCTGTGGCAGATGCAGGTCAAGATGGATGGACCAATGGAACCCCTAATTTATGTGGTGATTATTTTCTACCTGGGCTCCCAATCGAAGGTTGGGGCATTGAATTTGACGGAACTTCCTACATTAATGGAAATGCTTTCGGCGAATGTGCAGATAATGATATAAATATTACCGCCGGTTGCATGGTAACTTTATCAGACAATAGTCATACTTGGCGTGGGGCGGTTGCAGGAATGCGAGTTACACAGACTACCAGCATTTCGAATACCAATGATTTGTTTGCAGTCGTAAATGTCGTTTTAAAAAATACCACTAATCAACCCATGACAAGGGTTTATTATGCTCGCAATACGGATCCAGACAATGGATTCATCTCTAGTAATACTTATCAAACAACGAATACCGCAACCAGTGCATCCTGCCGTAATGTAGTTACAGCCACTTCTGGGCAATGCTATTTAGCATTAGCGAGTTCTGATTCAAGAGCCGTTCCATCTTATGGCGGATTTTTGATAGATCGAACCATCAGTAATTATGTTTTGGGAGCTCCACCTATCCATAATTTTAGTGGAAGTAATACCGCAGATCGTGCCATTTCAATTGGGTTTAATTTAGGAACGATCCCACCTGAAGGTAGTGTATCCTTTTCTTTCGCGTATGTTTTTAGTGCGACCCAACTAACCAATGCACTTGATGAAACAGATCCAGATATGGGACCTTGTGTAATTACGGCGAATGGAGTGGATATTTCTTCTAATCCAACCACGACTATTCCTTGTGGTAAAAAGGTTAAGTTGACTATTAATCAACCTAATTATACTTGGACATGGAATCCTGTACCAAACATGATTGTTAATTCTTCTGGAACCAACGCTGTTGTTTCACCAAATTCGACAACCGTCTACACCGTTACGGGTACCGGACTCTGTGGAAGGGTAACGAAGCAGATCAAAGTAATTGTAGAGGATGGGTGTTGTAAAATTAAACCAGATTTTAATTTTAAAATTGGTAAAGATTGTGGTGTACAATTTACAAATTCAACCACTATTGGTTCTGCTACAACAATTTTATCCGTATTATGGGATTTTGGTGATGGAAATAATTCCACCTCATGGACTCCTTTTCATTATTATTCAAGCACTGGAACTTATACCATCACGCTCACCATCATTGGAGTCGGAGCTAATGGAGAATGCTGTTCAGAAAAAATCACAAAAAAAATAAAAATAAAATGTGAGATTCCACCATGTGTTCTAGATGCGAATTTCACCAGAAACTACCTCGGTGGTCCTGTTTTTTCTTTTACCAATACGACGGTCTCTAATAATATAACAACCATCACTGGCTATCGCTGGGAAGTCAATGGTGTATTTGTTGGTTCATCTCCAAGCCTTACGCACACCTTTCCAAGAGGAGGACATTCTGTATGTCTAACGGTTTATGGATACAATAAGGAGGGAGATTGTTGCCAAGATACTATCTGTAAAAAGGTATGCTTAAAACGAAAGATTTTTGGACGTTGGATAAACTGTACAAAAAAGACTACCCCTAAAGAACCCATACCTGAAAAAGAATTATTAATATCCAAAAACTAATTTATTATCATAAGAAGTGGTCAGAAAAAATAGAATAGTTGAGGAGATATACAAAGCCGTTAATTTTTTTAATTATTAAGAAACATTAAATAAATACCTGAGGTATACGGATTGGAGGTATACCAGTTTACTACCTCAGGTTTTTTACATTCATAAGAAATAACATGGAAAGGTTGATTAATAAATTAATTCTCAACATAACAGAATTAAAAAATAAATTTTACCAAAATATCCGTCTCAAGATGGTAGCCATGATCAATATATTCATTATATTTAGCCTACAATTGTTTTATGTGTTCAAGACCCGAATGATTACTAAGCCTACTAAATCCTCATGAAATGGATTATATATTCACCGCATTTGCCAACAGCCAAGAAAACAACTTAAAGAATCTGGAAATCGAAGATAAATTAGTTTATGGACTCTTGAACGATGGAAAAAGAAAATTTGATTACCATATTTATCGCGAATCTCTAGCTTCTATCGATAAACTTAGTCAAGCCCTTGCAGATCACCAAGACGAGCTATCTATTTTTCTATTTAGCGGTCATGCTGGCATGGAATACTTGTTGTTGAAAGATCAATTAGCGCGGGCTGCTGGAATCGCCCATACCCTATCCCTTTGTCCAAATTTAAAATTAGTTATCCTTAATGGTTGCTCTACTATAGGACATGTCAATCTTTTGCTTGATAGTGGAATTCCAATGGTTATTGCTACTTCTACACCTGTTAATGACAAGACGGCAACTATATTTTCCAGTATCTTTTTCCAGAAACTCTGCAGCGGTAAAACTATTGAAAATTCTTTTGAGACAGCCATAGGAAATTCGAAAATGAAAGCAGGGATGACCATTCACAGAAGTTTGGTGGAAATTGAGGAGAAAGCTCCAGACGAGCCCATTTGGGGTATTTTTTATAAGGAGGAAAATAAAGAACTATTAAAATATAGTTTGCCACTGAAGCCAACAGAAGATATGGAAGATCAAACTTTACAAGAAACTATTGAGGCGTCACCTAACTTTACCATTCCTCCTTTTGACAAAGGCATTCCTAGATATAAAATGGATATTTTAAGTTTGGACAGAAATGATCAGGCAGACTTATTTGAAGTTAATTTTCACAAACAAGCCAGTAATGTCCAACATTATTTTATACATGCGGATAATCTACAACTTCCTAATAGCTTTGGCTATCGACTGGTTTTTCAATTAGAATTATGGTTAAAAAAATTAAATAAGACCATTCATTATGTGGCACAAAACAATCATTTTGTAAAAATTAAAAATTGGAAATTTTCTTCCGATATAGGAATAAGTCAACGGAGGATCAAAAGTTACTTTGAAGAGTTATTTGAATTGACCCCTATTGATAGTCTAACAGAATTAAAATCCGAATATCCATTAATCAAAAAATACGACTATATCTCAACCATTTTTAAAATACATCAAGAGGATTGGGATTCGAGTTCTGCTGAAATTCTAAAATGGTTTATTAAAGATTTTTGTAGAACAACGGTTAGATTTCCCACTAAATTTCTTTTCTTTTTTATTATTGAAAAACACGTTGAAGATACCTCCAGTAAGGATCAGGAAATCGCCATTGACCAAACGCTAGAAGAAATTGAAAATATAGAAAATTGTACGGTCTTCTCAGAGTTAAAACCTGTTAAAAAACTTCAAATTCTAAGATGGTTTGGAAACTTCGTAGCAAGAGAATCAGAAATTAAACGGATGGTCCAACAAATTATAGACAATAATAGTGGCGACATAGAAAATGGAATAAATATGAGTGATGTTGAAGAACAGTTGTCCGATATTATTGAGCAGGAAACTAAATATAAAGTCAAGTGAAGTGACCTATAACTAACAATCCTAAAGAAACAACCAATTTTGAAAACCTATCACGAAAATAACCAGACTTTACCCATCTCGACCAAGTTGAATAAATGGCCATTTATAATTGGAGCTATTATTCTGACGGCAATCTTACTTTATTTTTTTAGAAATTCCTATCTTAAAATCGCAATTATTGCTTCCTCTTTTATCCTTCTTTTTTTTAAAGAAGTGTATGGACGACTTCGATTAAAAGAAATTAAAAAGGAGCGGTACACCACTCAAAAACCTTACGCCTGGAAAATTAATGATCCTAAAGATACAGAGCATCCAGATTTTATCGCGCTAAAGCAATATTTTAGACAGCTGCAAGAAAGTACTGGTAAATCAATTCTATTTATCATTGAACGAGTGACACCCGAGGATCATCAAGCGCAAATGTATGAATCTATCGTTCTCGATTTAAAAAAAGAGAATAGACTCATTGAACGATTTACGCATCGTGGAGAATATAAATGGTTTTGGACGGAAGGCTACCCAAACGAAATTAGTGCAGACGATCTGACTGAAAAATATGGCAATTGGATACCGATCTTTTGCAGTGATGGACACCGCCTTGTTGATTTCAAATTAGAATCACTTTCTGATGCCGTCTTTCCTTTTTATTTTTGGGATCATCGACTATTACTGACCAACCGGCCTGCCTTATCTTGGGGCTACGAAGAAGAATTATTATCGGTTATTTTCACCATATTATCTTTTAATATTTCTGGGGTTGGTGCAATTTCGGATCTAGTCAATCAACCTTCTGGGCAACATCATTTTCATCAACCTGACGAAAAACCAGAACTCTTCCTTAAAGATGATGAGCAGGAAGTTTCTGAAAAATTGGAAGCTCATTTTGGTAAAGAACTTACCCGTTGGGTAGCCGCCACGGCATTATGTTCCAAACTAGACTGGGATTTAACCTTAAAGATTGGGGAATACCTTTCTAAAAATTATAATACCAAATACAACCATACACAACTTAGAAGTTTAAGCAGACTAGGATGGTTTAGAGTTGGGGAAATGCCAGAGCAAGTAAGAAAACAACTAATCCAATATTTACCGATCCCTCTCCAAGGTGAAATCAGACGGCTTATTGTCGAGGCTATGGAAAAATCTCCTCCACCCCATCCTTCACACGCCCATAATAGCTATCGAATGGAATTGGTGAGTCATAAATTGCTGATTCCTGATTTTCCACAAAAAGGACTAAAGGAAGAATTCTATGAACTGAAGTCTATGGGGTATTTGGAAGAGGTAGGTGCATCCAATTATTTAAATCATCACGAAGACCAATTAAATGAATTACA
>CAZYAC010000146.1:0-5660 GCA_964645475.1 uncultured Saprospiraceae bacterium
AAATCTAAAGTGATATTAACGATGGAATCACAACCAGCGGCAGTAGCTAGCGGAAATGTCTCAGTTCCGGTTCGTAAACTTTCGCCGTAAACTGTACCTCGAACGACAATCGTTTCACCAGGACAAAGCGTCTCTACCAATTCATAAACGGGTGCTTCGTTGAAGGTTAAATTAATATTAACAATAGAATCACAACCGGTAAAACTACCTCCAGGAAAGGTAATGGTATCTGATGGATTATTACAGTCGTAAGTTTGGCCATCAATGGCTACTTCTTCACAACCACAAAAATCTCCAATAATATTATTTTCAACAAAGGAATTAAAACTTAAATCTACTATGATGGTAGAATCACAACCACGGATACTGGCATTCTCTAAAACAATGGAGTCGTACTCTAAGTACATAGGGGCCTCTCCGTAGATAGTTCCATTGATTTCAATGGTAGTTCCAGAACAAAGCGTTGGATCTTCTCGATTGATTACTTGTGGGAAAAAGCTCAGATTTACGGTAACCATAGAATCACAACCATTGGCTCCCACAGATCCAATATTTTCAGTCCCAGTCATATTCTCAAGGTGATAAGCCGTTCCATTAAAAAAGAGCGTATCACTTCGACAAATTCTTTCTTCATAAAATCCTGGAGGGTAATCTGGATAATAGATAACGGTCACGTTTACAGTCGAATCACAATCTCCAATACCTTCCCCTTCTAGCGTTTCAAAACCAAAATCTATACCGCCATCTTGGCTACCATATAATGTATTGTCAAATACAACACTTTGACCAGGGCAAAGTCGAATCGTGTGGTTGCCCGTCTCAGCCGGATAATAATTAACCGTTACTTGAATAAAGGAATCACAGCTATTGGCGCCAGCATCAGCAATTACTTCCATTCCACCATCCGATCCACCGTCTCCGTAGAGGGTACCGTTATAAATGAAATTATCATTCTCACAAATCGTTCGAGTGAAGGTTCCTTTTAAGGAATCGTAAAAACTGATGGCCACATTTACCGTAGAGTCACAACCGTAAAACCCTTCATTGTCGAGGACAACGGTTCCTGCGGGATCAGCTGCATTAAATATTCTACCTCTCAGCACAAATTCTTTTCCTGGACAAACCTGCGGCGTGATATTCGCCTCTTGTGGGGTATATACGGTGACGGTAACATTATAGGTTGAATCACAACCATTTGGATCAACGTTTTGAATTATTTCCGTTCCACTCGTTGTGCTTTCGTTATAAAAATTACCATTAAAGACGACAAACCCACCTTCACAAATAACCAAAGTAGTATCTGCTTCACTGGCCGGTAGTATATTAATAAAAATAGTTCTAAGGGTATCACAACCTCCAATACCAGATATTGGTTCTGTACCAGTTTGGATATGTCCCAATGCTGGATTTCCGTAAGTTGTACCATTTATTTCGATCGTTTGATCCCAACAAAAGAAAGGGGCGTAGCTGTCTGTAATTTGATTTTGAAAAGAAATATCAATGATGACTGTAGAATCACAACCATTAGGTAGCATCATCTTTTCGGTGCCCATTTGATCCAAGGGTGATTCTCCATATTCTGTACCGTTGACAATAATAGTTTGTCCTGGACATAGCACATCGTCGCGGGTTTCGGTAACACCATTAGTAAGCGTAATCATTACGTTGACTAGCGAGTCACAACCGTTAGGTGCAACTCCGGTAACGCGTTCTATACCAGATTGGGGGAGCGGTGTGGCTCCATATTCTGTACCATTAATAAAAACGGATTGTCCGGTGCATAATTGTCGGTTATCATCGCCTTCGTATAATGGATGAAAATCCATATCAATGGTAACTAAGGAATCACATCCTCGGAAATTGTCGTTTAGTAAAGTTTGGTTCCCACTTCCGTTACCAAAATAATATGGAACTCCATCTACGTAAACCGTATCACTTCGACAGTAAGTTCCGTCGATGGTATGGGTGGCCAATGGGAAAAAATCAATATCTACTTCAACAATAGAATCACATCCTGCAACAGTGAAGGTTTCTGTACCTTGATCAAAGTTGAAATGATATGCTGTCCCGTTGACGAAGACGGTATCATCTGGACAAATAGTTGGCTCATAATTTACGGGCATTCCACTCATGATGGTGAGATCGATCGTGATAGTAGAATCAGGACATCCATATTGATCCAGACTTGATACAATTTCTAAACCAGTGCGAGGAAAGCCTGCATTAGGATCGCCGTAATCATTCCCATTGACGGTGATAAAACCACCGGCACAAAGAACGGTATCTATCAATTCGGTACTAGTACCACAGGTGACAGAAATGGTTTGGCAAGTAGTGACCAGTTCAAGTAGTGGTAGTCGTGGATTGGTGACAAAGCAGCAATAGGTCCCAGCGTCAGCGAAGGTGATAGGACTTAGGTCGAGTTGATTAACCGAGAGTAATGGTGGGTAAGGAGAACCATCTTTTGTCCAACGGTATACATTGTCAGGAACCGTAGCGTCAATACCAAGATCGATGACGTAGGTATCGCCTGTTTGTAATGCTACAGCAGCAGGAATATCAAAAGTATCTTGCGGACTATATAGATTCTGTCCATTCCGATTCATGAAATTAGCGTTGGGAGCCAGATCATCAAAGGTGAATTTATTTTCATAACAAACAATGGAGTTTGTTTGATTAATATCTGTAACGCTAGAAGTAGTGAAATCGGGAAGAGAATCAAAGCAATTGTGATAAATGCTAAGCTCTCTCAAAAAATCGAGGTCTAGGAAATTTTGCGGAATAGGACCCGAGAGTTCGTTATTATCTACCCATAAAACAGAAAGATTGGAAGCATCTCCTAATTCGGTGGGAATAGGACCAGTCAGTTGATTATCATCAAGCCATAAAATAGACAAGGCCGTCATATTACCCATCGTAGTTGGGATAGGGCCACTAATATTGTTAATGGAAATTTTAAATTCTGTCATTCTTCTAAGACCATCTTGCCCAAAAGTCGGAGGTAACGTACCTGTGATTCCTAAACTTTTTTTATCAAATACCGTCACATAGCCCTCCGCATCAATCATCAACCCTTGCCAGGTACAAACTGGATTATTTACATTCCAAGTAAAATCAATGAGTTCAATATCTGTAAAATCAATTAATTTTTTTAATTCTAAAGAATCAGCCTCTATACAAGCTACCAAACAATTACTCGCTAGGGTAGTAGAATTGTTCGTTGGAACAATATCAGTGATAGAAAACGCATCCGGAAAGATGGTTTGCCAAAAAGAAACGGTGGAGGTATGTGCTGCGCTGGTGCCTAAGCCTACCAATCCAAGGATAAGTAAGAAATGTTTCATGGGCTTGAAATCATTAATCGTTTTGGAAAATATTAATCTTATACGTGTAAAGTGAATTACGACCTAAAATTCAGCTCCCCTTAGTATTAGTAATGGAGGTACTCCGGGAGTGAATATTAAATTTTGGTCGTGCAATCAAGGAAGGTATCGCCTAAAAATATATTCTTAGGAAACCTAAAATTACGGTTTTTAAACCAAAATTGCCGTATTTCTTCGTGAAAAATCTTATTTCTGCAAATATCAAACATTTTTTCATACTAATCCTTCTAAAGGACCAAAACTCTCTAGTTTTGTCCCCTTTTTTTATATAAAACTTCCATCCATAGGTTAAGTTGAAGTTAATAAGCACCAAATTTTAATTAAAATAATTATTTTTATCACCGAAAACCGACCACACCTAGAACACGGAAGAATCGAATATGACTTAAAGAGTTTATCTAAGCCTCCACTAATTGGCTGTAATTGGTAAATTTTAATCTGCAGTTCGTTAAAAAGCCTCGTCGATGCTTAGGCATCGCCTACTTTTTTTGCCTTATTCAGAATAAAATTTTCTCAATTTCGCTCAATCATGAAAACTTATATAAACTCATAATCTTGTACCCCGCAAGTATTAATTTTACCGTGATAATCAATCTACATATATAAAATGTTTACGTTCAGTATTTTATAAATAAGGTAATCTTATTTAATAGCCTTATTGCTATTAAATTGGTTACTGCACACAACCATGATTTATGAACAGAGTATTACCCTCCACCGGTAGGTCTTTCCTATTAATAATAGGTTTGTTCCTGTATTTTTCTTCTTTTTATGGAAATATTTCGGCCCAGACTTATTTCATTTTGACCGAAATTGAGACTATTCCTGCAAATCCCGATGATCAAACACCTACTAGTATCCATATTTCTGGTTTGCGAACAAATACTTGTAGCTATCTGAGTACCAGCAGCTTAAATGTTAATGCCAGCTTTACCGTTTTGAGTATGGACTGGGACAATCAGCTGGATAATGATCCTAATGCCTTTTGTTCAAATTTTGTTGTTCCTTGGGATACAACTTTCCAACTCGGGATTTTGAATGGCGGTGCAAATGCATTTTATTTTTCGGGAAATAATTACGCACTCAGTGGTGTAAATAATCCAACGGTCTTTCAGGTTGGAGCATCTGATTGCGATGATAACAATATAGAAATCGCTGTCACCAATACCAATGATGAAGGTCCAGGTTCGTTACGTCAGGCGATTGTATGTGCTAATGCTCAACCTGGTTATAATCGAATCATCTTTAACTTAACGGGAAATGGTCCCGATACGATCAGAGTGGGGGAGACTTCTAGTTTTGAACTACCTTCTATTTTTGATGATTCTACTTTTATTGATGGCACTACTCACCCCGCTTTTGGTGACAATGGTGACTTCAGTCCTAAGATTGTTTTGGATGGACAGTTTCACAATTGGGATGCGGCCATTAATGCCCTTTTTATTCGAGCGGATCGGTGTGGAATCTATGGACTAGAAATAATTAATTTTCCAGATGATGCCATTGATGTATTAGGAGGTGATGATGTGGAGATTGGAGGGATTAACCGTGGAAATGTAATTCATAATAATGGATTGGAACAGGATTTCTTTGCAGGAAATCCGGGACAAGGACCGTGGGAAGGTTGTGGTATCGTCATTCGTGGTGGTTCTGACCGAGTTACTATTCGAGGTAATTATATTGGAACTAATTTTACGGAAACCACCCCAAATGGAAATGAATTTTGTGGTATCTTAATTCGAGATGGTGGAGACTTGCACCAAATAGGAGGAAGCATCTCTGGTATGGGTAATGTGATTGTAAATAATGCTGCCGGTATTATTATTGGTGGTGGAACAGATGGTTGTCAAATTTTGCAAAATAACTTATACTGCAATGATTCATTGGCACTTCGTATCTCATCCGCATCTAATAACGGTATTGCTCCGCCGGCTATTTCGATTGCCGAAAATGGAAATATCGGTGGAACCGGATCTCCTAATCAATCTATAGCACTCTACCTCAATGATGATACAGGATGTACTGACGCACCTTGTCAAGGAGGAATGTATCTTGGAACTGCTAACGTAGTGAATGGTACTTGGAATCTCTCCGAACCTTTTGCAAATAATATCACTCTAAATACCGGAGATCTAATTACAGCCATTGTAACAGATATCACTGGTAATAGCTCTGAATTTGCCGATTGTATAGCTTACACAGCATGTGATTTAACGCTGAGTGTTGTTAGTGTAGAAGCTACTACTTGCGGAGAAAATAACGGATCTGCCAATCTTA
>CAZYAC010000146.1:5760-11734 GCA_964645475.1 uncultured Saprospiraceae bacterium
CTACTTGCGGAGAAAATAACGGATCTGCCAATCTTAATGTAACTAATGGAACGGCTCCTTTCGTTTTTACTTATAATGGTCAAAATTTTAATAATCCGAATTTAATAAATCTAAGCCCCGGAAATTATTCTGTAACCGTTACAGATGAAAATGATTGTACAGATGAAGTCAATTTTACTATTGTGGAAAATCCATCTCCAGTACTTTCTATTGCTTCGCAGAACAATGCTACTTGTAATAATGCCAATGGAAGTTTCACCCTTTCTGTAATCGGAGGACAGGGACCTTTTTTTTACACGATGAATGGGTCTACTTCTGGATCACCAGTATTTAATAATCTATTTGCAGGTAGTTATGACGTAACCGTTATGGATGCTGATGGATGCACCGATTTAGTTACCGTTACGCTAGCGGATTCTAATTCGCCGATCATTGCTATCTCTCAATTAAATATGGCTACCTGTGGAGAAAATAACGGTTCTTTGGTCGTGGTTGCAGGTGACGGAACGGCTCCTTTCATTTATAGTATTGATGGAGTTGAACAGAACAATGGCAACTTTAATAATTTGGCGGAAGGTATCTATACAATCGGTATCAGAGATGCAAATTCTTGTACAGCTGAACTAAATGCCGTCATCGGTGATACGCCTCCAATTACTATGACAGAGAGCAATGTGATCAACCCAACTTGTGGTAATGAGAATGGCCAATTTTCGGTGATTACAACGGGTGGTACCCCTCCATTTAATTATACCCTAAATGGTAATCCGGTTGATGCAACTAATTTTACTAATCTAGAAATGGGCGTCTATTTAGTCTCCGTAATTGATGCCGTGGGCTGTGCAGAAGAAATAACAATCACACTGCAGGATACCGGCCTTCCGGAAATAACAATTGTAGAACAGACCGACGATATCTGTAATGATGGCATCGGTGGATTTTCGCTTGATGTAACTGGAGGCCAAGCTCCTTACGAGTTTGATTTAGGAACAGGCAGAATAAATACAGGGGTTTTTAGTAATCTGTTTGCAGGTACTTATATGGTGACGGTGACCGATGCGAGTAGCTGTAGTGAGATCGTTGAGGTGACACTGGATAATAGTGGATCTGATCCGGTGAGCAGTTTTACATTTGAGTTGATAGATAGTCAAGTAACTGCACAAAGTACTGCGATAGGAGCCACGAATCTGGAATGGGATTTTGGAGATGGAGGCAGTAGTACCGCTCCTAATATTGATCATGAATATCTTAGCGCTGGAATTTATATGTTATGCCTGACAGCCATTAATGATTGTGGCAGTGTAACAAATTGTGAGAATATTGAAGTAGTATTACCATTAAGTGATTACACCATTGGTGGCGAAATTAATCGTGCTGATGGGTCAAGCATTGGTCAGGTAACAGTCGCTTGTACCAACCAATCCGACTTAACGACGGATGTCTCTGGAAATTACTTATTTGAAGGACTACCGGAGGGTGATAATTACGAAATAACGCCAACCAAAGATATTAATCATAACAACGGAGTAACGGTCCTTGACATTATTGATGTCCGCGCCCACTTATTATTCATTGATACCTTTATCACGCCCTATCAATATATCGCTGCGGATGTAAATAGAAACGGTGGTGTTACTGTTTTTGATCTGGTTCAATTACAGCAAATTGTGCTGGAAGCGATCGATCGTTTTCCACAAAATACTTCTTGGGATTTCTTACCGGCTGACTATACCTTTGATTATGCGTCGCAGGCTTTGAATTATACCTATCCGCAATCTATTTTAATCAATGATTTAAATTCAGATTATTTGACGGAAGACTTTATAGGAGTGAAAATAGGAGATACGAACGAAAGTAATAATCCTGCCCTGGTAAGTAACGGAGAGAGTCCTTGGCAAATAGAAGATCGCTCGGTTGCCGCTGGAGAAGTATTTGAAATTCCAGTTCGTATGTCGATTGGACAAGAGCTATTAGGATTTGAAGCTGCCATGAATTTTGATCCAACTCAATTGGAACTACAAGAGGTTAGCGGCGTTACGGATTATAGGTTAGAAGCAGGACAATTAAAAATGTTGTGGTATACAGAGGATCCTCAAAATCGGGCGATCAGTGTTACCCCTGAAGCGGACCTCATAACGCTTCGTTTTTTAGCGCATACAGGTTTAGAAAAAATCAGTGAAGTAATTAATTTCGAAACGCCTAGCGCTAGACAATTGACTTACGATGCCCAGAGGATCGAACGGACGATTGATTGGACGTTTACAGATGCGGTTCTTACGAATACGAAAAATTTTGACCAATATGCGCCAAAACTCTATCCTAACCCGTTCAGTCAGCAAACCTTTTTTAACTTTGAACTATCCAGAACTTCTTCTGTTACGTTGGAAATATATGATCTTACTGGGAAAGCTATTTTTATGGAGGAAAAAAATCGGGTAGAAGGGGTTCAAAAAATAGCGGTTTCCGGAAATCAATTTCCAGCAGCGGGTACTTATTTTTACCGACTTAAAATAAATGACAGCATCTACCGCGGGCGAATCATTAAGCAATAAATGTTTTTGTATGAAATTTTTTACCCCTTTTTTATTCGCCTTATTATCAATAAGCAATCTTTCTGCTCAGTTTGAAATTGAAGTAGAAAATTTCACCTCCGGGTTTAATAGTACCGTCGATTTAGCGCATGCTGATGATGAACGTTTGTTTGTCGTAGAACAAGGTGGACGAATAAAAATTATTGATGGAGACGGTAATACTTTGCCGGACGCTTTTTTAAATATTCAGAATAAAATATCTAGTGGCAACGGAGAACAAGGATTGTTAGGACTTGCCTTTCACCCTGACTTTGTGAACAATGGGTACTTCTACGTCAATTATACAGCAGGTAATCTGAATACCCGAGTTTCTCGATTTTCGGTTAGCACGAATAATCCAAATTTGGCAGACCCGAACAGTGAAATTGTATTACTGGAATTTGATCAACCTTTTGGAAATCATAATGGTGGTGATTTGGCGTTTGGTCCCGATGGCTTTCTATATATCGGAACAGGTGATGGTGGCGCAGGAGGTGACCCACAAGGCAATAGCCAAAATCGTCAAAATTTTCTAGGTAAATTATTACGAATTGACGTAACCACCAATTTTTCTGCTTATACGATTCCTGCTGATAACCCTTTCGTTAATGATCCTAGCACCCTAGACGAAATCTGGTCCTTTGGAATTCGGAATCCTTGGCGCTGGAGTTTTGATCAGTTAACAGGAGATATTTGGATGGGAGACGTTGGTCAGAATGCTAGAGAAGAAATAAATTTTCAGCCCGCCAATAGCACCGGAGGAGAAAACTATGGTTGGAATTGTCGGGAAGGCTTTATTGCATATATTAGTCCAACTAGTGCCTGTGCAGGTGTTACAGATTTTACAGAACCAATCTTTGACTATCAGACAGGAAGCTCTGCGGGATGCTCTGTTACTGGTGGTATTCGCTATCGAGGTTGTGAATATCCGGAGCTTTATGGAAAGTATGTTTTTGGAGATTTTTGCTCTGGTCGATTTTGGACGACAGATTTTGTTAACGGAAACTGGGTTACAGAAGTGGCTTTAAATAGCAATATATCGATTAGTGGATTTGGGGAGGATGTAAATAACGAACTTTACGTGTTGGATTTGAATGGTACTATTTATCGAGTTGTCGCAGGTGAGGCAGCAATGGTGAGTATCACTTCCAATGGAGCGGAGCTTGTTGGAACGACTAATATTACGAGCCCTCAATACCAATGGTTGTTAGACGGTGAGGAAATCGACGGCGCTACCTCCAGTAATTATACGGCGACTCAAAACGGCGATTATTCCTTGGTCGTCAATAACGAAAACGGATGTTTTTATTTTTCTGAATCCCTACCTATTATTGTGAATAAGGTAAATGATTTGGCGGGACTAACAGACTTTTACGTTTTTCCATTACCTTTTCAAGAATATCTAAATTATAAAATAGCCTTCGAAAATACTACGAAAGTGTTGGTCACCCTGATTGATCAGCATGGAAAAATACTGCAAGAAAAACAGTTTGCTAATACAGCTACGATCAACGATCAGTTCGCAACAAAAGACTTGACTAGTGGTGTTTATTTATTAAAAATAGAAACAGAAAAAGGAGCTGTAGTAAAAAAAGTTATTCGGTATTAAGTAAATTATCCAATGAAGATTTCAAGTCTTCAGGATCTATAAAATGAATGGATTTGATACCTACTTTTTCTGCAGCGGTAACGTTGCGTAAGGAGTCGTCAATAAATACAGCCGTCTTCCGATCAATCGAATAACGATCTAGTAAGCGTTCATAAATGGCGGGATCGGGCTTTTTGATTCCTTCTTCTCCAGAGACTAGGATGCCTTCAAACCAATTTAAAAAATCAAACTGTTGCACGGCAATTGGAAAAGTTTCGGCAGACCAATTGGTTAAGCTGTAAATACGATATTTGCCAGATGCTTTTAATTCTTTTAAAATATGGACTGTTCCCGAAATTTCTCCACCCAGCATTTCTTCCCAGCGATCAAAGTAGGCGTTGATCTCTTTTTCATATTTCGGAAATTGAGGAACCAATAGATCAATTCCATCCTGCCAACTACGTCCGGCATCTTGCTGCTCGTTCCAGTCCATCGTACAGACTTCGGCTAAAAAATATTCCATTTCTTTTTCGTCTGTAAAGATTTTTCGGAATAAATTTCGCGGCTCCCAATTGATGAGTACTTTTCCTAAATCAAAAATAATGGTCTTAATCATTCTGTTGAATCGTTGAGTTGTTGAATTTGTATTAGTTAGGATATCTGGATAAATTAGGTCAATATTTTCTAGAATGAATAAATGGAACAAAATTATGTTAAATGAAATCACCAGTGCGAATAAACAGTTATGAATACCGTTTTAGCGATTCAACATGTCAACACTTCAATAATTTTTTTCTAAAATAAACTAGGATACCTAGCATTGAGATATTCCAGGTCGCTTTCAGCTGCCAGATAGCCAAAAGCAGGCCAGTAACTAGTCTTTAATATTCTTTGAAAAATATCAACGGCCTTTTGAGCTTCACCGTTGTATAAATACCAATTTCCTACACCATAGCCTTGTGTTGCCATATCTAATTGACGTCCAGCCGCAGTGTTTGAGGAGGTAAGAATATCTTCTGGAGACCGGAGTCCTTTATACATTAATAAGCGCTGATGGTAGGCTTCGTTTTCGATCAAAATCATATCCTCCGTAATGGTCTTCAGCAGATCTTTTGGTTTTTGTGTTAATCCACGTCTTCGATAGGTCATGTAGAGCCAATCGGCAGTGGCACATTTTAAATCGGGATTGGTGGAGTATTTTAAACAAGATTCGTAGGCAATCTGGGCCTCTTTATAATTTTGTTGTAAATAATGCGCCAATCCAAGGTGGTACCAGATGTTAAATTGCAAAGAAGATAATGGCGTATTCATGCGATTAGGAATACCATCTGGTTCGATCTGTAAAGGACGATTACCTACTAGACGAGCCGCTTTCATTAGATCATCTACTGCTTCGATGGGTTTGCGAATAGAAATATAACGATGACCGCGGTGGCGGTATAATTCTGGTGACTTTGGATGGTGTTTCATCCCATTAGTAAATACGGTAATCGCTTCTTGGTAGCGTGTCAAGTAGGCCAATCGACGGCCATACCAAATGATATTTTCAAGATTTGTGGAATCTTTTAGAAAATCTCGATAAGCAAGATTAAGCATGGAGTCTTTACGGATCTGAACTACTGGTGCATCCTGTACGGCTTGGTAGCTAGCACCATCAAAACCAATAGCTTCAACCCGCTCCTTCTTTTCAGGCGGCGGTGCCAAAGGTGTATCCGGTTGACATGTCCAAATACCCAATACCAAGATCATTATTATAAGGTAAGTCCGTTGCATAGCCAAACAAAGGTAGGAAAAAATTAATTTACATATAACTTAT
>CAZYAC010000147.1:0-8214 GCA_964645475.1 uncultured Saprospiraceae bacterium
ATTTCTGGAAATTTTTCTACCAAAGCATCCAAATATTTCGTTCGTTCTTCTTCTGTACTTTGTCCAAAAACCACAATAACCATTACTTGTCCAAGGGTCGTTACTCTAACGATAACATTACGTAGACATCCTGTTTGAGCCCGTGCGTCATAGAAGCTAAGTCCCATTTCGCGCCCTAACTGCCGCAGGTAATTTCTGATATGATTGGAAGGTTCTTCCTCCAACCAGCATTTTTCTATATCGACAATTTTATCCCAAGCCCGCGGTCGGTGAAAGCCAAGCACATCCGCTTCCATACTTGCGCCAGCTTCTTTTTCTTCTTCGGTAATCCATCGTCGATTCGAAAAACTAAAATCTAATTTATTGCGATAAAACCTCGTTTTGGCCGAACCAATAATTGGTAAAACCGGTACTTCTGATAATTTTCCAATCCGGCGAATGGCCTGTTCTACAACTTCCTGCTTGTATTTTAGTTGTACTTTGTAAGGTAGATTTTGGTATTTACATCCTCCACAAACGCCAAAATGTGCACAAAATGGCTCCGTTCGCTCACTCGATAAGGTTTTAAATTCTAAGGGATAACCTTCAAAAAATCCGTTTTTCTTTTTGGTTACCCGTACATCTACTACGTCACCCGGCACGGTTCTTTCCACAAATACGACCATTCCTTCGGGAGTTCGTCCAGCGCAACGACCTTTGTTAGCAAATCCAGAAATGGCAACATCTTCGAGGAGGACTACCCGATTTTTTTTTCTTCTTCCCATGTTATCTCGTTAGTACAATGTAATCTCTAATTAATGTTTGTAAAAATTTTATTTTTTTTGTTGGTTTTTCGTCTAAGTCCAACTCTTTTACTAGATGATCAACTAATTTATTAATCACCTGCGTGTGTGCTTCGTTCTTATGGGTGTGGTATCGATGTATGGCAGATTTTATTAACAGTAAATCTTTTTCCCGCAATTTGCGCACTTCTAGATAAGTTGGTTCGTATTCTTCTATCGAATTTATTTTTAAAATATCCGCTAACTGAAATCGTTTATTAAATTTTATTTTAATCACTACCGTATTAGCCGTCATATCACCTAATCGCTGTTTTTTTGCGGACGAATTAATTAATAGTCCTGCTAGTGTGCCAAAAGATAAAAAGGTATCCACAACGTGAAAAACAGCTCGTAGTAAATAATCACTCCATCCTGCTTCTTCGCCATCTAACCGTACTACTTTGATTCCCGCTGCCTTTTTTCCCCAAGATTGTCCGTTAGCAATAATTTCTGATAATAAATGGTATAGCACAAAAAGAGTGATTGGTAAAAGGCTAAAAAATCGTCCGAGCATACCACCATCTTCTAATTCATTGATCCAAGCTTGTAACAGAATTAAAAAAATAAAAATAAAAAGTGCTCCTACTATGACTGCATCTATAAAAAACGCCAAAAACCGGTCCTGAGGACCAGCTAATTCGTACTCAATCGTTACGTTTTGGGTTGTGGTAATGTCTATCGTTGGCATAGAAGCAAAATTATCAGGTGCAAGATACTAGACTTTATTCTAAAATAGCCGTATCAGGTTTATTTTGGCAGACCAATTTATAATAATCCAAAATAATATGTATTTTTAGTATTATTTTAAACCCATCGACTTAACCGTTCATGCGCGAGACCAACTTTATTAATCAGAATAAAGAGAAATGGAAAGAATACGAGGAGATGCTCGATCGCAAGGCCACGGATCCTGACCGACTCAATCGTTTATTCGTTCAGATAACGGATGATTTATCCTATTCCCGTACTTTTTATCCCAATCGGTCGGTACGGGTTTATTTAAACAATCTCGCTCAACAGATTTTTTACAATATTTATAAGAATAAGAAAAGTCCATTGGGACGTCTCGTTTCTTTTTGGACCCACGAACTTCCACGATTGGTTTACGAATCTAGATCGGCTTTTCGAGTAGCTTTTATCGTCTTTATGGTCTCTATGCTAATTGGCGCTTTTTCGGCTGAAATGGACCCCGAATTTCCGCGAGTGATTTTGGGCGATAGCTATGTTGATATGACGATAGAAAATATTGAAACAGGCGATCCAATGGCTGTTTACAAAGACCGTAGCAGGTTTGGAATGGCGCTAGGGATTACCGCTAATAATTTATTTGTTGCTTTTCTGACTTTCTTGTTGGGTGCATTTTTTTGTGTAGGAGCTATCGGAATTTTGATTAACAACGGAATAATGGTGGGTAGCTTTCAGCATTTTTTCTATGATAAAGGTGTTTTCCAAGAATCGTTTTTGACAATTTGGACCCATGGTACGTTGGAAATTTCAGCTATTATTATTGCGGGGGCAGCTGGTATCACGATGGGGCAAGGGTTGGTTTTTCCAGGAACGCTTTCTCGATTGCAAGCTTTTCAGATTTCGGCAAGAAGAGGATTAAAAATAATGGTTGGGCTAGTTCCCATTTTTATTGCTGCAGGTTTTATCGAAGGATACTTGACCAGATATACAGAGACTCCGGATATAGTAAGGCTTATGTTTATCTTGATCTGTCTGTTTTTTATTTTGGGATACTTTGTTTTTTATCCCATAAAAAAAGCAAGAGAAGGATTTGAAACTGACCTAAAAGACACTAGGATTCCTCCTACTCAAAGTCTTGTCATCAATTATCATCGGATTAAATCATCTGGAGAAATTCTGACTGATGCTTTTAGTCTTATTCGAAAAAATTTGAGTGTTATCTTAAAATATAGTGCCGGACTTGCTTCACTTTATGTTTTTATAGTTTCTATAATTAGCAAGCTTCCTCTGAATGAGGCTTTTAGTTTCCCAACGGAATTTTTTGGAGCTTCCCGTCATTTAGGCCAATATTTCAATAATGAATTTATTTTTCTGCTTCCGGTTATAAACACTATCATATACACGACTTTTTTCTTCTTTTTAATGCAGATTTCACTACGAGATTTTTTCGACAATACTCCGGTAAAAAAAGATACAAAACAGCAGGTCATCAATTTTCTGAACATGTTAGCAGTTGTGGCAATTGGATGCTTTATTCTTGCCGTTGATCTTTCTTTTAAAGGTTTACTATTTTTTCTGTTAATTCCTTTTTTACTAATGGCGCTGTTTATTTCTCAAAAGGAAAATATCAATTTCTTTTCAGCATTGGGTCGTGGTTTTAATTTAATGAAAAAGAATTCAGGGCGAGTAGCAAGTTTGTTATTATTAATTACAGTTTTAGGAGTACTCTTGTTTTTAATTATGGATACCTCCATTCTTTGGTTTTATCTGGAGTTTATCGGATGGAATTTTTCAGTTGATCAATCGACGATGGATCAGCTTGTTTATGGATCCTTGATATATATTGCGATCTTTATTCTTTGCTTAGTGCTTTCGCTATATTCGTTCTGCTTTGGTTTACTTTATTTCAGTTTGTTGGAAATAGAAGAAGCTCCTTGGCTACACCAAGCAGTTCTCAATATTGGACGACATCAAAGTATTCGAGGATTAGAAAAAGAAGGATAGATTTTATTAGACCCAAATAATTATTTAAATAGAAAGATTGAATAGTTTTTCACCTAAAATAATAACATTAATTTGTCTTTTACTGTGGACGGTTCAACTAACCGCTCAAGAACCAACGCCTTCGCCTACCCAACAATTTGAAACCACCAGTTTAGAAGCTCGTAATTTTGAAGCTTCCGATTGGAAAAAAGCGACCAAAGGTATAGACTACCGACATTCCACCAAAGATCAAAAAAATGTCAACGAAGACATAGGTGACGAGTTGGGAGGAAGCAACGCTGCCTTGGAACGCAAAGCAAGAGAATTAGGCGGTGCAGCAGGTGCCTTTTGGAATATCTTCGTAAAAATCATCTTCGGGCTCTTTGTCATCGTTCTAATTGGTTTAATTTTGTATGCGATCATGCGGGGAGAAAATATTTTCAAAAGGAAAAAGAAAATTCCCAAAACTACTTCCTTCGATCTAGCAGATGTAGAAACCAATCTTGCGGATTCCGACCTAGATCAATTTATCAGAAAAGCAGAAAATGAAGGTAATTACTCGCTAGCGATCCGTCTTCACTATTTGGCCATCATCAAAGAACTCTCTCGAAAAAAAGTAATCCGTTACAAAAAAAATAAAACCAACCACGTCTACGTAGCCAAAGTAAACACGACTTCTTTTGGAGAAGCATTCCGGCAAGCGACAAATGCTTTCGAAAGAATTTGGTTTGGTCAAAACACCTTTACTCAGACAGACTATCAACAAGTAAAACCAGATTTCGTAAACTGGATTGGCACCGCTAGAGCTCTCACCAGTGAAAACCCTTTGCTCAATCTAAACACTCCATAAATGCAAAACAAAACTATTTTGTGGGTATTGGGTGTCGTGGTCATCTTACTGTCCATTTTCTTTTTCGTTTTTCGAGATGGAAAAACTCGTTATTCTTGGAGAGAAAATTACAAAGAAGAAAAAAATCCCTACGGTACGCACGTTATCTATGAACTGCTTAAAGGTTATGATCCGCAGTATGATTTCCACGAAATATCAGAAGGTATTACCGAAGATTTACCTGACTTAGATTCCGTAGAATTATCCGCAACATCTAATTATGTTTTTATTGGAGAAGGAATGTTTTTGGATTCCATAGAGATGAATCAAATGCTACGGTTTGTGGCGGATGGAAATAATGCTTTCATTAGTAGTAAGGATATTCCTTTTTTGATCAAGCCTATCATCTTCGAAGAATTATGTTCTGACTATTGGTTTTACCGATATCCTAATGTTTCCGACAGTACAGCAGCGTTGAGCTTTAGTCATCCTTCGCTCGTTGATACAAGTAGCGCATATGACTTCAAATATGTTAGTCATAATGAAGTCAGAAACTATCGTTGGCATTACGTCGAATCAGAATATTTCTGTGACGAATATTATAGTCCGGTAGCCTTGGGTCATTTAAATGATACACTGGTTAATTATTTTAAAATACAATATGGCGACGGTCATTTTTACTTTCATACCAATCCAATTGCTTTTTCTAATATCCAATTACTCAAAACACCTGCCGTCGATTATGCTTCGCTGGTTTTTTCTCATCTGCCACCCGGCGATATTTATTGGGATCGAGCAAGCAGATTACCACTAGGCATTGCTCGTAGCTTAGATCGCAATAATCGAGACGGGAGTATGGACCGTAGCTTGAATTCGGAAGGGCCTCTATCTTATATTTTGAGTCAGCCACCGTTGGCGTGGGCGTGGTATACCGCATTGGCGACAGCTGTTTTATTCTTAATTTTTCGATCTCGTCGTAAACAAAGAATTATTCCCGTATTAGAAGAAAATAAAAATAGTTCTCTAGAATTTATTAATACCATTGGTCGAATTTATTATCAACAGGGCAATCATCGGAAAATTTGTCTGAAGAAAATGACTTTATTTTTATCTTTCATTCGAGACCGCTATTATTTAAATACCAATGAGCGAGATTCCGATTTTTTTGCGCGACTGGCTGCAAAATCTGACATTCCAACATCGGTGATTGATCAGATTTTTCTTTATCATAAAAATATTGATAGTTCTACCTTTGTTTCAGAAAAAACACTCATAGACTTCCATTTGGAAATGGATAAATTTTATAAAAACTGTAAATAAAACACCATGTCTGACGATCCAACGACTACTCCCGGAGAAGAAAATCCGATTTACTATACGCCACAAAACACTTGGCAGGAAAACCGGCTAGACCTGAGCAAAGTCTCTGCGATTACCAATGGTATTCGTCAAGAATTAGCCAAAGTAATTATCGGGCAGTCCACTACTATTGACTTATTAATTGCTGCCTTATTTTCGGGAGGCCATGTACTCTTGGAAGGGGTGCCAGGAATCGCTAAGACGCTTCTCGCACGACTCCTCGCCCAGACGCTTCAAGCCGATTTTTCGAGGATACAGTTTACACCCGACCTGATGCCTACCGATGTGGTGGGAACCACGGTCTTTAATATGCAGCGTTCTGAATTTTCCTTTAATCAAGGGCCTGTATTTTCCAATATTGTGCTCATCGACGAAATCAATCGTGCGCCTGCTAAAACCCAAGCTGCACTTTTTGAGGTTATGGAAGAATATCAGGTCACCGTCGACGGAACCACCTACCCGATGGATTTTCCCTTTTTCGTAATTGCTACTCAGAATCCAATTGAACAGGAAGGAACCTATAAATTACCAGAAGCACAGTTAGATCGTTTCTTATTTAAAATCATTGTGCAATATCCTAATCTCGAAGAGGAAAAAGCCATTCTTTATCGCTTCCGGAAAGACTTTAAACAGACGGTACAAAATCAAGTACAGGGCATTTGTAGTAAAGCTGATATGCGGGAATGTCAAGAGGTGGTAGAAAAGGTGCATATCAAAGACGAGTTGCTCGATTATATCGCTGGAATCATTCATGGCACTCGAAATAACGGAGATTTATTTTTAGGTGCCTCCCCACGTGCTTCACTGGCCATTCTAAAATCTGCCAAAGCCATTGCTGCCATGAATGGCCGAGACTTTGTCACCCCAGACGATATTCAGTATGTTGCGTATCCTGTTTTAAATCATCGAGTTATTTTGACGCCAGAACGCGAAATGGAAGGCTATGATCAGGAATACGTCGTGAATGATATTGTGAAAAAAATTGAAGTGCCGAGGTGATTTTTGCTACTGGCTTCTTGCTTCTAGCTATTTGCTTCTCTTCAAACGCGTTAGAAGTCGCGATAGAAGAGAAGCAAATAGCAACCGGCAAGAAGCATTTAATGGTTTTCCCAATTTATTATACACTTGATTTTTTTCAAGAAAAAAACAATGCTCTCGAATACATCTTTTAGAAAATGAAATTTTGGAATAATATTTTTTTAACGAACCGCTTTTTTATCTGCTTTGGAATAGTCTCCGGATTATTTGCGGTTAGTTTTTTCATGTCCATATTATTTCCGATTGTACAGGCTATTTTATTAATACTTGTAATTTTATTTTTTGTTGATATTTTATTATTATTTAACCATAAAGATTTTATTCGCGCCAAACGACGTGCGCCAAAAATTTTGTCCCTCGGAGAAACCAACAAAATCCATCTAGACGTTTTAAATAATTCCACTCAAAATTTATCATTAGAAATTATTGATGAATTACCGGAGCAGTTACAAAAGCGCGATTTTAAAATCGAGTTTAATTTAGAAAATAAAAAAACAGAAACGATTACTTATGATATCCGACCTCTGCAGCGGGGTGAATATATTTTTGGCGCCTTAAATATTTATATCAGTTCTGAGATAGGATTAATACAACGTCGTACGCAGTTTACCGAACCTACGAGCGTCCCGGTTTATCCTTCGATTATTCAAATGAAACAATTAGAGCTCAAAGCTTTTGATCGGGTCACCAACCAAAAAGGCATCAAAAAAATACGTCGATTGGGTCATAGTTATGAATTTGAACAAATCAAAAGTTATGTTCGAGGAGACGACTATCGTAGTATTAATTGGAAAGCAAGCAGTCGCCGCGGCACCTTGATGGTCAATGCCTATCAGGACGAACGGGCACAACAAGTGTATTGTGTACTTGACAAAAGTCGAGTGATGAGAATGCCTTTTAACGGACTTAGCCTAATGGACTACGCCATTAACACCTCATTGGTTATTTCTAATATTGTCTTACAAAAAGATGATCGTGCTGGCTTATTAAGTTTTTCAGATGTCATGGGCACCACTATCAAGGCGGAAAGGAAAGCCAATCAGTTGAACAAGATTATGGCTGCGCTCTATCGGGAAAAAGAAAGAGCGGGAGAGGCAAATTACGAACTCCTTTATCACGCTTCTAGAAAATTAATTAAGGGGAGAAGTCTTTTGTTATTATTTACCAATTTTGAAAGTACTTATGCGCTGGAAAGAGTACTCCCCGTTTTGCGAAAAATAAATACACTGCATTTACTCGTCGTCGTATTTTTTGATAATTCAGAAATTCGAAAATTTTCGGAGGAGGGAGTAGAAGATACCGAAGGAGTTTATATGCAAACGATTGCTCAAAATTATCTCGCTGAAAAAGCAGCTATGGTCCAGCAACTGAAACAGTTTGGGATACAAGCTATCCTAACTCGCCCGGAAGAACTGGCGGTCAATTCTATTAATAAATATTTGGAACTGAAGGCGAGAGGTCTAATTTAAACGGCCTGTTAGCTCGTTGGCTCTTGGC
>CAZYAC010000147.1:8314-11664 GCA_964645475.1 uncultured Saprospiraceae bacterium
GCTAAAAAATACTAATTCCCCGTAATCATAAATTCCGTCCGTCGATTTGCCTGTCGTCCTGCCTCCGTGTCATTGCTTTCGATTGGAGAAGTTTCTCCATAACCTTTATACTTCATACGGGTTGCGGCAATACCATTTTCTACCAAATAGGTAAAGACTGATTTTGCTCGATTTTCAGATAATGTTAAGTTGTCTGTGTCTGAGCCTACATTATCGGTATGGCCATTTAGCTGAATACTAATTCCGGGGTTTTCGTCAAGAAACGTCTTTAGTTGATTCAATTCAATAAATGACTCTGACCGTAATTCCGCAGATCCAGTGTCAAAAAACACGTTTCGTAGAACCGTTGGTTTATATTTTTCTAAGGCTGAGGCCGGAATTTCCGTACTACCAGTTACCTCTTCAGGAACAGCTCGTAGTTCAATAGCGAGTTGATATGGGTCGTTTGTTTCTTTTGAGACTTCTAACGCAAAGTGTTCAGAATGAAAAATATAGGCTGGTTTAGAAACATTGAACGCATAATTTTTTCCAGTGGGTAAGGTGATCAAAAAGAAGCCGTCCGGATCAGAATTAACCGCAGCGTGTATTTTTCCGGTGGACATATCCACTATCTCGACTCTGGATACCAATGGCTGTTGCGTTTCCGCATCGGTAATATTTCCACGTACATAGGTAACGGGCTGAGGTCGGGCTTCGGGATATAATTCAAAACTGTACAAATCCATACCGGTCGCCGTTTTTTCTTTCTGAGTCGTATTATTTTCGGACAAAATTCGATCAGAAGCGTAGTAAGCTGTTTTTCCATCAAGGCTAATAACCAGCGTACTTTCATCTGCTTCTGTATTGATGGGATATCCTAAATTGATGGGTTCTCCCCAAGTTCCGTCTGGTTGTTTTCTAGAATAAAACAAATCAAATCCACCCATTCCTGGGTGACCGTTAGACATAAAATATAGCGTTTGTCCGTCCGGATGAATAAATGGAGATTGATCATCACCTTTGGTATTAATTTTATCACTCAATAATTTTGGTCGTGACCATTTGCCTTCCGCATTACGTTTACTCAAATAAATATCGCTTTTCCCTAATCCAGTACTACGACGCGAAGCAAAGTATAACGACTGGCCGTCGGCTGATAAAGAAGGTTGGGTTTCCCAATCACGAGAATTGATAGGTGATCCAATGTTGGTCGCTGCGGTCCACCGACCATTTTTAACCTCAGAAAAGTAAATATCACAACTACCATAACCATCCTTTCGGCTATCGCATTTGGTAAAAACTAGAAACTTTCCATCCGGTGTAATATTTTGCGCTCCTTCGTTATTTGGTGTATTGACATCCGTCAGTGGAATACCTTTCTGCCAGACACCATCTACTTTTTTACTAATATAAAAATCTTCTTGTCCTCTTATTCTTTTAGTAAAAACCAAAATAGATTCATCTGCTGTTAATGATGGCAGATATTCTTGATCTGTGGTATTCACTAGATTTCCCAAGCTTTGTGGAACAAAAGCAACAGGATTGGCTTTTGCCTGTGCACTAAACGCTTCCTCTTTTATTCGACGTTCAGCTTTGCCTAAAAGTATTTTATTTTTTGGTTTGGAAGCAATGTATTGTTTTAGATGCTCAATCCCTTCAAGACTTTTACCTTGATTCAGTTCCGCCAGTCCAAGTACGTAAACAACTTTGGGAGAATAATTTGGATCCATAGCCAAGACTTTTTCGAACCCAATTTCGGCTGCGGCATAGTCTTTAAGATAATGCTTTAGAGATGACCATTGAATCTGTGCATCAATAAAATTAGGAGCTGCTTTTAAAGCTTTGGTAAACTCGTCCAATGCCTTTCCGTCATTACCACTGATGTTATATGACATTCCCTTATCGTAAGCTTTTTTAGCCTTACCAGTCGCTGTTTTTTTGGTAACATAAGTGCCTTGAGAAGAAGTCGATTTCTGTGCACCGGCACATTGTACAAAGAGGATAGTAACCAAGCAGAGGATAAGTTGTCGCATAATATTTATTTGTTGAGTCATTGGTTCATTAGGCTTTATACTAAAATAGTTTTATGAGAACAAAAGATCGATTTTGAGCCATATTAAACTATTTAGAATGAAGTCTATACATTTTGACATATAGCTCGCCGTTAGTATAACGGCGAATATGCCATTTTGTAACAGTAATCCAAGCGTAAAAATTGTTAGAGATATCTATTTAATTACAGTTATATAGAGCTGTCTGCAAATACTTTGCCTGCCTTCATATCCCGCCAAATGACACGTTCTAGTTGTGTTGTGCATAAAAAATGGCCATTTGCATGCATGCAAATGGCCATTAGGTTTTATATGTTGATGACTGCTTAAGAAATTATTCAGAAGCTAAAAGATCACTCGCTTTAGTAAAGCCCATTTTTGCTGCCTGCATAGCGTCTTTGCGGTAGCCGTTTTTACCGCTTTTTTTCAGCGCTAGGGCTTTATAGTACAAAATTTCTGCAGGGTCAACGCTTTCAGTTCCTTCAGGCAAGGCTTCTACCTGCTTGAAGACGTCAATCGCCTCGGTGTAATTTTTAGCTGCCAACAGTGCTCGTCCATAGTGGAAGGTTGCAAATGGCTGCCAAGCTTGATTAGGATCACCGGCTCTGAATTTTCGTTTGCTATAAAATTTTAAATTATTAAAGGCACTAGTATAGTCTTCCGTTTCCAAGTGACAAAGGGCTTTACGACGGTGTGCTTGCCAGTAAATAGGTTGTAAAGGAATAGAAGTTTTGATCGCTAAATTGAAGTCTTCAATTGCTTTCTCTCTATCTCCATTTTTACGATGAATCAATCCCCGACCAAAGTAGGGGGCTGTATTGGAAGGATTTAGATCAATACTCTTGGTATAATCGTAAAGTGCATCTTGATAATTCTTTAAGATATGATTTACCCGTCCTCTCCGCTCGTAAGCAAGGGCGTGTCGGTCAAATTTATCGATGGCTTTGGTTAGTTCCACAATAGCTTGATCCTGCTTACCTTTTTCTTCTACAAGTGCTCGTCCTTTCAGAAAAGCCTGTACTGCTGCTCGGTCGCTGTTGGGTTCAATAGTTTTATGGCTAATGATTGTACCATTGTCGATCAACCATCCGCCAAAAGCTCCAGCAACGGCATACTGTGAAATGTAAGCAAGTAAACTGACCGTATTTTTCCAGGTTTTTTCACTGGTAGAAGGTGTTATCAATCGAGAGATAACAAAAGAGGAGGAAGAAGCATCAAAGACTTCTTCTTCTTTGATAAGTACGTCATTTTTATAGTAGTTCTCAACTCTAGACTGATACATTGTACGTACTTTGTCGAAACTTTTGGGACTACCAAACT
>CAZYAC010000148.1:0-2551 GCA_964645475.1 uncultured Saprospiraceae bacterium
TAGCCAGATCCTTGTAACTAGACAATTTAATAAGACGAGTTTTAAACCTTAGAATAGAATACTAGTCAAACCAATATTTGCTCAAATAAATTGCTAGAATAATGAATAAAATCATACTAAAATTAATTTTAGGAACCATGGTTTTAATAGTCGCCTGTTCCAAAGATGATATTGATAATGAAATTCCAACAGATCCTTTTGCAGAATTGAACCTACCTGATCAACCTTTCAATTATGCCAATATTCAACTACCCGATCACTATACAAACAACGAGTTCCCTTCGCAATTTCAATTCCAGCCAGTTACCCAATTCGATAATACGCCAATTGACAACCCAATAACAGATGCAGGGGCGACATTAGGTAGGGTGCTTTTTTATGATAATAAACTAAGTGCCAATGGTAGTATTGCTTGTGCCTCTTGCCATAAATCTGAACACGGGTTTTCTGATCCAGAAGTGCTCAGTATTGGGTTTGAAGGTGGTAGTACTCGAAGACATTCTATGACCATTGTAAATGCTCGATTTTATGCCGATGGAAAATTCTTTTGGGATGAACGGGCAGCAACGTTAGAAGAGCAAGTATTGATGCCTTTTCAAGATGAGGTTGAAATGGGTTTAACGCTAATGGAATTAGTCAATATAGCCAATGAACAAACTTATTATCCACCATTGTTTGCCGCAGCTTTTGGAGACGAAACGATTACAAACGACAGAATCTCCAAAGCATTAGCACAATTTATTAGAAGCCTTGTGAGTACTACTTCAAAATATGACCAAGCTAGAAGCGAAGTTCCATCTCCCATTGTAGATTTTCCAGGATTTACAACCTTAGAAAATGAAGGGAAACGACTTTTTTATTTACCTCGTCAACTAACTAATGGTGTGAATGGAAACTGTGTTGGATGCCACCAAACGGAAGCTTTTATAGGGCCTTCTCTAAGAAATCCGGGACCACTTACCACTTTTGCCACAACCAATGGTTTAGATGTGACTTCAATAACCGATTTAGGAGTTAATGAATCGACAGGCAATCCTAACGATATTGGGAAATTCAAAGTTCCTTCATTAAGAAACATAGCTATTCGTCCACCGTATATGCACGATGGTAGATTTTCAACTTTAGAAGAAGTAATTGATCATTACAGTTCGGGTATTCAAAACCACTCAAATCTAATAGCTCCTTTAGTAAATTCAGACGGAGAAGTTGGACAGTTTAATTTTACACCATCTGAAAAAGAGGCTTTAGTAGCTTTTTTAAATACCTTAACTGATAACCAAATGTTAGCAGAAGAAAAATATAATGATCCATTTAAATAATATCCTACGGAATGTAAATGGTTACAGCCGTACCGCGTAAATTTAAAAATATGAAACAATTAATACTTATAACGTTAATCTTTTCATTATTAAGCTGTAATAAAGAGGAAGGACCTATGGATCCAACAAACCCATCTGAGGACACTCCAAACATTCTCCTAATTATTGCGGATGATTTAGGTAAAGATGCAATAAATGGATTTACAGAAGGAAGTATAAAACCCAATACCCCAAATATTGATGCCATCAGAAACGCTGGATTGTCCTTTATCAATTTTTGGTCTAATCCTACTTGTTCGCCAACAAGAGCTTCGATTCTTACTGGAAAATATGGTTATCGAACAGGTGTTAAATGGGCAGGAGATGAACTCGACTTGTCAGAAACGAGTTTGCAGAAATACATAAACGATCAAACTAATAACAAATATTCCACCGCCATAGTAGGTAAATGGCATTTATCGGGAAGTAATGGCAGTTTTAATCCAGAAATTTTTGGAATAGATTATTATGCAGGTCTTATTCGAGGGGAAGCTCAAAGTTACTTTAATTGGGTTTTGACAGAAGATGGAATTGGTAGTTTTGAATCGGCATACACTACCCAAAAATTTACTAATTTAGCCATTGATTGGGTAAATCAACAAGACCAACCTTGGTTTTTATGGTTAGCGCACAATGCACCTCATACCCCTTTTCACGTTCCGCCAGAAGGAATGCATTCGCAAGGAAACTTGCCTGCCTTCGTAAGTGGAATGGATGAAACACCTTATTATATGGCAGCCATTGAAGCCATGGATTTTCAAATAGGAAGGTTACTGGATAATATTCCTCAAGAGGAAAGAGAAAATACTATTATTATTTTTTTGGGAGATAATGGATCCCCTAATGAAGTCGCACAAGCTCCATATTCAAATACAACTGCAAAAGGTACTTTACATCAAGGGGGAATAAATGTTCCAATGTTTATTTCTGGGAAAGGCGTCACAAGAACAGGCAACGATGATAATCTAATTTCAAGCACAGATTTATTCGCTACTATTTCAGAAATGGCAGGAGTTTCTGTTCCTGAAATTCATGACAGTAAAAGTTTCCAACCTTTACTTACGCAATCCAGAACCATCAGAAATTTTCAATACACTGAAAAAGATAACGGTACTGTCGATAATTGGGCGATCAGTAATGGAAGCTATAAACTTATCGAGACTGCCAATGGTAATCAAGAATTTTATCACCTA
>CAZYAC010000148.1:2651-4909 GCA_964645475.1 uncultured Saprospiraceae bacterium
AAAAATTTCATTTTTATACCCATGTTGATTTTGTTTTCAAGTTGCCATAACCTATATTTATGCTTCCTTGAATATTTTTGACGAAAATGGGATGTTAAATAACCGAGTGCCGTAACCGTAAAACTTAAGGTCAAAAGTATTTTATTGGATAGTGAATACGGAAAATCAAGGTATATTGCTAAGAAACTAGCATTCCAAAGATTTGTACAGTTTTATTTCAAAAAACCATCTAAAAACCATCTAAAAACTAATGGAAACTCCTGCGCCTTTCTCCTACTGGTCGAACCGGTTAATTCGTCGAGTCTCGTACTTTGCATTTCATTTAGTGTCATGGCTACTTAAGCCTTTTAAGTTATTAGCTTGGCGGACCCGCAGGCGATGGCTTCGTGGCTTACTGCTAGAAATTACAGGATTTTTTGATTGGCTCACCGTAATTTTTTGTATTCAGAATAATGCCATGCTGATTCAGCGGCGAATTTGGAAAGGGAATTTTTTATTTGGTAAAGCAGTGTTTGTGGTGGATTACGCACAAGCACAAGTAGAAATTCCTCAACCAACGATGCGCGGTAATTTGTTTATGGGCGTAAATGTAGTCACCAATCAACCCGGTGTTTTCATGACCAATGCCGGACCCATCACGACCGCTCCGCCCGTACGGACGGCAACCAGACGTCATATAGATGAAAAAGTGTTAACTAATCGAGTCCGAGCTTTTGAAACTGGTGGTATCACAGAACACTGTGCTTCGATTATTGAACAATGGCGACAACAACCCGATATGTATCAATCTTCCACGATTCGATCCATCGTGACGATGATTTATTTGAAATTACTTGCTGAAGTTGAGATGCCTTACGCAGACGCTGAAAAGATAACCAATGCGTACACTCGACGTTTTGGTGAAATGAGTTTGCTCGGAAGATATTTTCCTTTTTTGATGGGTACAGTCAATACGCTTGAGGCATTGAGAGAGGACGCCTTTATCCCGTTGAAGCGACTAGGTATTGATCCAGTGGCTATTGATATGACGCTTTTTGCAGCGATGTTCTCCAATGGTACTTGGGCCTTAAGTGCTATGCGATTGGCGCGTGAACAATCTATAGACTATCGAGCTTTGGATGAACGACAGCGAGTCGGGTTTTTAATGGAGACCCAGAGATTCTATCCAACTGTAACTTCTGTTCATCGGGTGATAGAAAAAGAGGAGACTATAAAAGTATCTGGAAAAACGCTCACCCTATATCCTGGACAAGAAGTCTGTTACCCCTTTATTCTAATCAACCAAGATCCGACTGCTTTTTCTGAGCCAACTCGTTTTTCTTACCATCGCGGCCACGAGGAGCTGGCTCGCATTTTGAGTTGGTCGACCGGACCGCATGTCTGTCCGGCAAAAGATTTGAGCATTCAGGTGGCGAAAACACTTTTAGACGAACTTGCAAAGCATAAAGATTTTCAACAAATACGAATTTTTAGTCCAGAATTCTGATGAACAATAACCTCAAAATACCAACCAATAATGACTGGCGAGGCCCAACTAGCTTTACGAGCTGGATCCCTTTGCATCCACCTCCAAGAAAGATCAAGGTGAAAGCCTTGCAAGAGCGTATTGAAGCCTCCTTGGCAGAATATAGGGATCAGGTTGTTAACGCTTGTGATGAATTGGGCATAATTCACTCCTGCCGAATTGTGGTCACGCCGGAGGTGAAGGAAGATTTCTATGATCTTGGTCTATTGATCAATTTTGTCCATGATATACATGATAAAACCATAAGCGATATTTTAGAAAAACTCTGTCCCATTTTAGTTAAACCATTAGGGGAATTTCTTCGCACACAAACACCAGAAGGCCTTCTTGCTTTGATTTATCGTCACGTGTTACCACATAAAACGCTTTTTATTGGAAATATCCATCGTACTGTGAAAGATATCAAACAGGAGCATCTCCTTTATCAATTCTTGCAGGATGAATTAGATGAACTTCTAGAACAGGATGATTCTAAAAAGGATCAGGAAGCTATTCGATTGGCCTTACGACAAAAAGTATTGGAATCTGAACTAGACTTGCCGCGTAATCAAACAGTTGAACTCTCTGAAGAAATTCGAAAACGTCGACGCTGGGATTTGTTCCGCACCTTTAGTAATCCTACAATTAACGGCTTGTCCCAAGACGTTTTTGAGACCATTGGTCGACTTAAGGGATTTAAACGGACGGTAATTAAAGTCTCCTATTTTTTATATATGGTACTAACGTTTATTTT
>CAZYAC010000148.1:5009-9120 GCA_964645475.1 uncultured Saprospiraceae bacterium
TATCTTGATGATTTTCTTGGAGTCGGGCAGCGTGCTGTAGTAGCGATCAGTTCAAGTGTCCATGGTTGTCCACCAACCAAATTATTTAAACCAGCGAATATGAGTGTTTTTAGAAACCGCTGGCGTTTACTGATTCGTCGCCATCAATATTTAGATGCATTATGGTACTCGGCTTATCCAGATTTAGAAGTGGATCAAATTTTAAATCATCACGCTGTGCGCGAGGGATTGTTCGCAAATACCTTGAGCCCAGAAGAACTGGCCACCTGGCTTAGAAAATTTTAATCATGAGTAAAATAATCGCAGAATGTCAATCTTTGGTTCATAGCAGCCATAGCAAGCTTAGGGTTGGGATGACCATCTGGTGGGCATGGAAAGAAGAAAATATTTCGGAAGTCCGATCCGTACTTGCTTCCTTATTTGATCAAGTAAATTTTGGCATCCCTGAATCGAGGCGGTCTCGAGCTATGCAGATAGCCTTCAGCGCGCAAGGCCTATCGCTCTTAGGTGTTGAGGACGCTGCGATTAATGCATGTGGCAGGTCATTTTCACGTGGCATAACCACCGCCCGTTTAAGTAGAGCTTTAGGTGATCTTGACCAAGCTGCTCCGGATCATTGGAAATGGTCTGATCAAATGGCGCATTTAATGATACTAGTTTATGCAGACTCAGATGAAAGTTTGACTATGATTTATGAAGAATTGGACCAATTGCGAGCGAGCGCCGACATCCAGGAAATTCACCACCTGGCTGTTAACTTACCAAAAGATAGCAGAGAGCCTTTTGGGTTTATAGATGGGATCTCCAATATACGACCGAAGTTTACCAAATCTACAAAGGCCCGGCGTTCTGATCTGGTTGCACCGGGTGAGGTAGTGCTAGGGTTGCCCGATGAACTCGGAGTAACAGAAAGTAAAGGCTGGCTTGGGAATGGAGGAAGTTTTCTTGTTGGACGACAGATACATCAAGATGTTCGGGCGTTTTGGCAATTTTGGAAAGACCAAGGTGGCAATGAAGAGAACGCCCTTTGGTTGGCGAGTAAAGCAATGGGTCGTTGGCCGAATGGTATGCCAATCACGGGTTCTTCGCCCGAACCACAACCCGCATTTGATCAAAATCTACTAAACATGGATTTTGCGAAGGATCGGTTTGGCGATAAGTGTCCTATAGGTTCCCACATCCGTCGTGCCAATCCTCGTAATGGACTTGACCCCGATCACCCAAAACGGTCTGCTAAAATTAGTAATAAACATCGACTGCTTAGACGAGGTAGACGATACGGAGAACCCTCACCCTCCGAATGGTTGCCGGAATCTTTGGCCAATACAACTGTTGGCAGTCCCGATGCCGACCCAAATGCAGATCGTGGATTACTATTTATTTGTTTAGTGGGTGATATTGCCAGACAATTTGAATTCGTGCAGCAAACTTGGTTGAACAATTCCAGGTTCGTTAATTTATCTGGAGGTGCGGATCCTATTTCAGCTGGTCGTCAGCTTTTTGGGGATGACGGTATTTTTGTGGTACCTCAAAATCCACTTCGTCATCGCATTAAAGGATTGCAATCATTTACCCTGGTTCAAGGCGGAGGCTATTTTTTATTGCCATCAAAATCTGCCTTTAAGCGAATTCTGAATCCGTCAAATAGGACTATTAACTAACATACCCCTCCTTTTTATCTTTGTGAATGAGATTACTCGGTAATTCTTTATCTATATTTGTTTGTAGTAACAAATAGACACAAATACGATTAATATGAAGCTGGAAAAATAGGCCCACGAATAGAATATAATAATCGTTTTTTTCTTCTATGGGAAGTGAAAGGAGGATACGCCAGTTTGCCATCCGTTTTAATTAAAAATAGTGATCCGGAACTTGGAGATCATAATTTGAGTTTTTTAGAATATTATATAGCTGTGGGAGCTAATTTTAAAATTGGTAAAAGAAAAAAGCGCAAATAAACAAACAATTCATTTGTCAAATTTTATGTTCCGCTAGGTACTTGGTTTTAGAATAAAATGGTAAATTACGCCTTTACGGCCCTTTGTTTTGTCAAACCATAAAAAACCATAAAAATGACAAATCCATCTAATCTATTCTGGAAAATTGCTGCACTAATCTTTTTTTCTATTTTAATTTTGAGCGCTTGTGAAAGCAATCCCGCTGATAAAATGGCAGAGTCAGCAATCATCCTGAATTCATTTGGGCCACTTTCCAACATAAAAACTTGGGCCCTATTTTTAACTGGGGCGATTCATTTGCGAGTAAGGCTAGCACGAATGGAATCCAATTGGCTTCCGGAAATACAAGTTCTTCTGTCAATGACCAAGTCTACACCTTCTCTGAGGGCGGAATTCAACCAACCCCTGAGAATCAATTTATTCAAATTGATGAAGTTAATCCAGTAAACTACGCTAATATTACGAATATCAATAACTGCGTTATTGAAAAAATTAATGATGTGTTTGATAATTATACCTACAAAGGATCACTCTGGGGCAATAAGTAAATGACTATTACTAAGAGCTTGTCTAAAATTTTCTAACTTTCGCTTAATCATGAAAATTTAGACAAGCTCTAACAGAATAATTGACCACTGTTGAGTCTACTCGAAAAGTCAGGGATTTGAAAATAAAACATTGAGAATAAATCCAATAGATTACCGATTCACGATAAAAGATTTACACGTTAGAAATTCTCTGCGCCTCCCGAATCAAGTCCGGGACGTTGTCTTGCGAACTCTACGTGGAAAACACTTTTAAGCAACTTAACTAAATGGCCATTATTGAATCACTCTATTAGTAAAGAAAAACAACTTGAAAAAACAACCCCTTATTCATGGACTTTTTATCTACCTGTTTTTAATAATTTTTTGTGGGTGCCATCAAAAAAAAACCAACGATGGATTAAATATTCCTACCAAAACTGAATCAGAAGAAACATCACAAAAAACTACCGCAGTAGAAAAACCCGCGGTTATTTACAAGTCAAATGACTTAGGGAAAACTTGGTCTTCTTTTGCTAATGGAATTCCAGCAGATGCCACCTTAAGCAGCATTCAGCAAGATGAAAATAAAATTTATGTCGCCACAGATTATCATGGAATTTTTGTTGCTTCCGATGGTCAAGATAATTGGTCGGCATTAACTGCGGAAAGCATAAAAGACCTAGATATTAATTGCCTGGAAGTGGAAGGGAATAAAATAATTATTGGCACTTTAAATCATGGAATACTTTATTCACTCGATGGAGGATTAAGTTGGAAACCATCGAAAAAAAATATCAAGACGGCTATCCGTGCTTTTTTGAAATTAGAAAATAGTATTTATGCGGGCACCGACGCTGGTATATTTGAATCAAAAGATATGGGAATTACCTGGAACCATCTTTTTGGACAAATGCAAATTCTAGGTTTTACCACCTTGCATAATAAAATTTATGCTGCTACCCAAAATGGGGCATTGATGTCTAAAGGGAATGCGACAAATTGGAAATCTATTTATGAAGGAGATGCACTGCACGATATTAGCAATGATGGTAAATATATTTATGCCATGACGATTGGTCAAGAATTACTAAAAACAGAAAATGATGGAGCGTTATGGGAAAATGCTCAAAACGGAATAATTCGTCCTCCAAATTTTTATACCAATGAATTACAACATATTGGAGACCATATTTTTTCTGGGCAATGGATAGGAATTTACCATTCCACCAATCATGGAAAAAGTTGGGAAAAGCTCAAGGGACTGCCCGATGCCACCGCGTTTTCAACCCTTGAAATCACGGATTTTGGAATCATGGCAGGTATTTCCATTAGATAAAAATCAGTTATTCTACCACTAATAATCTAGGTAATGAAAAAATACGAAGAATATCTACATAGAAAGAACGCTCGAATTCCTACAACCAACGTAGAACTTTTGGAAAAAGGAGAAGATATTCCCCTGCATGAAGTTTTGAAAATAGCGGACAAAAATCAACTATTAGAAGCGGGATATTTAACTGGTGAAAATGGATTTTATCATTTTGAGGATAAGAGTGCTTATGCGTCGGTATTAACAAAAATGCCAAACTTAACTGTAGAGATGATAGATTGGTGGTTTTGGTG
>CAZYAC010000148.1:9220-11653 GCA_964645475.1 uncultured Saprospiraceae bacterium
GTTGGGGATTTAGAAAAAAGAGTTTGGCATACCCAAATGTGTCATGCGGTTAGAAAAGCAGAACGAGGAGTAGAAATGAGAAGTAGATTTTGGATGGCCAATAAAATTGAAAGAATGGACAAATTAGGAAAAGGAATTTTAAATGCTATTTTGAACAAACCTTTTATGAAAAAACGACTACTTCCGAATAATTTAGGGAAACATATGTTTCACCATTGTTCGCAAGAGTATAATAATTTGAATGAAATTTTACCAGAAATTTATCAAAAAGTAACGAGTAACTAATATTCTAACCGAGTTTCTTCGCGAGAAAAACCAACATCATTAATTAAATGAAACCTACTGAATAGAAAATAGGAACCTGGATTGTCAAAGAACTTAAAGAAATATTATTCTAGATCCAGCCATAATTGAGGTTGGAATTACTTAACCTAAGTTCATTGTCTATTTGAATTTAATGATAGAACTTTGTATTAAGCATTTTTTATGTTTTGTTGAATTTGCAATCATAAAAACCAAAAAATATGAAGACATCATTCTTAAAAAAAATAATATTACCTATAGTTGGTCTCATCCTAGTATTATTTATTTATCCTTATAAATGGCTTGTTAGAAACCTAGGTCCTTGGTCTAAGGAAGATAAAACATTTTCTTCTTTAGAAGAGGCTTTTCGAAGTCCGGATAAAGTTTATAATTTATATTTAGACTCCCTAACCGCAAGTCTTCCTGCTAAAATTGAACAACTAGTTAATTTGCAAGATCTTGATATATCTCATGGTCAATTGAGAAGCTTGCCCGCTGAAATAGGACAATTAAAGAATTTGAGTAGGATTAATCTTCGTAGAAATCGTTTGAAAAGCCTACCTGTAGAAATAGGACAATTAAAGAATTTAAAAACACTTGATTTACGGAAAAACCAATTGGAAAGCCTTCCTGCTGAGATTGGAGATTTGACGAATTTGGAATGGTTCAATCTTGAAAGAAATAAACTAACGCATCTCCCTGGGGAAATTGGAAAATTAAAAAATTTAAAATCGTTTAATCTACCAAAAAACCAATTAATAAGCCTTCCTTCGGAAATAGGACAAATGATTTATTTGAGAACGATTAATCTCTCTGAAAACAAATTGTCAAGCCTTCCTGAAGAGATAGGACAATTAACTAACTTAGAATCACTTATTCTACATAAAAACCAGTTTAAAAATTTCCCAATTAAGATATTACCATTAAAGAATTTAAAGAGACTTAATCTTTGTTGGAATGAGTTAACCAACCTCCCAGTTGAGATAGGACAATTAACTAACTTAGAATCACTTCGTATAGGAGGGAATAAAATTAGAAATTTTCCTCATGGAATTTTAAAGCTAACCAAATTAACTTATTTTTCTTTTTCTAAGAATCTAATCACAAAACTTCCTGCTGAAATAGGGCAATTGAGCAACTTGAAGAATCTTATTCTCAGAGATAATAAATTAACGGAAATTCCTGCTGAGATTGGGCAACTAACTAATTTGAATCAACTTATTCTTACCGAAAACAAACTGAGAAATCTACCGGATGAAATTAAAGGGTTAACCGATTTAAGCATGCTTGACCTTTCAAAAAATCAACTAGTGGATTTTCCTTCTGCCATAGTAGAATTATCCAATTTGCAAACCCTAAAGCTAAATAGCAACCAATTAAAAACCATACCGATTGAAATAGGACAAATGAACAAATTGATGACCCTGGATATTAGTAGAAATCAACTTTCAAGCCTTCCGCGGGAAATAAAAAAATTAGCCAAATTAAAATGGCTTGATCTTAGAAAAAATAATTTTTCAGAAACAGAAAAAATAGCGATCGAAAAATTATTGCCGAACTGTAAAATCAAGTTTTGATGAAAGAAGATTTTTAATTAGGTCAAGTTTTTGAATAGACTTGAAAATTTCTGAGTCAATTTTCCCAAACCTTTGCAATTATTCCCTGCAGTCGAGTTTCTTTTCTTATATTGGATTCATGAAAAAAGAACTATTAATTACGATAACTCAAAAAAAGGTTACTACCATTCTTGCGATCATCATAGGAATTGATATTATCCTTTATTTTTTCCTAGATTCTATGTTAGGAAATAGTCGATTGCTAAATGGATTGTTTATCCTTTCAATGGTAATTCCAGCTATTTTAGGTAAAATTTTATTATCGTATGTGGACTATAAAAAAGAACAACTTTCGCTAAGGAATAGAGAAGATAACTTGTTCGATGCAACTACGGATACGATAATTAATACGGAGGATTTATTTGATTTATAGCATTTTCTAAAACTGAAAATATATTTATTAGTAATTAAAATAGTATCTCCGTCTTTTTCTATAAAGGCGGAGATTTTGTTTTTTAATTATAATTTCAATTTCTCCTTAAAAATCACTGATTTACGATCCGAAAGATCAATG
>CAZYAC010000149.1:0-11647 GCA_964645475.1 uncultured Saprospiraceae bacterium
CCTAAAGTAGGACACATGGGAATGTTTGAACGTCCTAAAAAAACAGCTGCGATGGTCGGACAGTTTATTAATCACTGTATTTCAAATAACCAAATTTAAATCATTATTGTCCGGTAGAATTCATTCAATACTTGACCTTTTTGTTTAGCTATCCTATCTTTAACTTATGAATCCATTTCTAGTAGCACTAGCAGTAGCCCCGGCTTTGATTATCTGCTTTGTTATTTATCGAGTCGATCGCTATGATAAAGAATCTCATTGGCAATTAATTATTTGTTTTGTCTTAGGGATGCTGATCACTTTTCCCGCTATGCATATTGAAGCTTACGGTGAATCTTTTGGATTGAACCAACCCGGTCATCTGGGAAAATTAATTTTACTTTCTTTTATTGTGGTAGGCCTAACGGAAGAACTAACTAAGTTTGCGGTGCTCATTTTTTATGCCTATCCGCGTCGAGCATTTAATGAGCCCTTAGATGGGATTGTTTATTCAGTGATGATTGCGATGGGTTTTGCCACTTTGGAAAATATAATTTACGCCGATCGATTTGGTTTAGAAACCACGGTCCTACGAGCATTTACCGCCGTTCCTGCGCATGCGGTTTTTGGTGTTTTTATGGGATATTATGTTGGATTAGCAAAATTTTCTAAGAAAAATAAAATAGCCTTAATTGCGATTGGAGTTGTTTTAGCGGCGGTCGTGCATGGTACTTATGACTTTTTTATTTTACAAGAATATTACGACTGGTTAATGGTTTTTGCCACCTTAACTTTATGTGTTAGTCTTTATTTTGCGATTCGGCTAGTCCGATTGCACCAAGCAAATTCTCCTTTTCGGGACCAACCAGTCGATGATGCTATTAGTTCAAAAACAACCAACGAAATAGAAGAAGCTGAAATAATAATTGAGACCAATGAAATTACTGACGAAGTAATTAAGGAAATGAAAAAGGATGGAAATTCTTAAAAACTATTTGAGCTTCTCATTATTAGCATGGCGATCCTTATCTCTTTTAGTTTTTTTCTCTAAATTTTTCACCAAAGCTTCCGAAAGATCGATTCCAGTCTGGTTGGCCAAACAAATCAGCACAAATAATACATCCGCCATTTCATCCGCCAAATTTTGTGGAGCAGAGGCCTCGGCTTCTTTTGTTTTAAAAGATTGTTCTCCATAAATTCGAGCGATGAGCCGCGCCACTTCGCCAACTTCTTCCGTCAATATAGCCGTATTGGTCAATTCATTATAATAACGAATTCCGACAGAATTGATCCACTCATCCACTATTTTTTGTGCTTCCGCAATTTTCATTTACTCTTTGTTTTTTGAATCTATACAAATAGTCACAGGGCCGTCGTTGATCAGCGCTACTTTCATGTCTGCACCGAAGGTTCCCGTTCCTACTTTTAATTGACTGGTTTGCTCAAGTTCTTTTACAAATTTTTCGTAAAGTGGAATGGCTACATTTGGACGAGCGGCCCGAATATACGAAGGTCGATTGCCTTTCTTTGTGCTGGCGAACAAGGTAAATTGACTAATTACTAACATTTCAAGTGCTTTATCCACAATTGATTTGTTCATTACCTCATTCTCATCTGGGAAAATACGCAGATTCGAAATTTTCTTTACTAGCCAAAGAATATCCGCTTCTTGGTCATCTGGTTCGATACCTAATAAAATCAATAAGCCAGCTCCAATTTGGGATTTAATTTTTTGATCAATGGTTACTGATGCTTCACTGACCCGTTGGATAACAACTCTCACGAGATTAGATTTTTGTGTAGCAATACATTATTATAACTCAATTCATTAATTCTTTTAGAAACTCGATACATATATAAGGTATCATTGGGTGGCGTCTGTAACATATCAACAGTTTGTGTGATACTCATTTCAGATAACCACTGTTTTTGAGATTCAGGAGTAAGCAATAATACTGGCATTCTAGAAAAAATTTCTTTCATCTCCTGATTCGCATCTGTGGTAATAATCGAAAAACTTTTTAGACCATATTGTCCATCGCTCCATTCGTCCCAGATTCCGGCCATCACCATTAATTCGCCGGATTTTAATTTTACGCGATAGGGAATTTTATTGATCCCATCCTGTCGCCATTCGTAAAATGAATCAGCAAGAACTAAGCATCGTTTTTTTCTGATTGGAATTCTGAAAGATGTTTGGCCACCAATGTTTTCTTTTCGTGCATTGATGAGTCGTCCAGTATTCCGTCCTGTTTCTGACCAGCTAGGAATCAAACCCCAGGTTACGTATTGCAAACTGTTTTGCTTATCATTGGTGATAATATAAGCATGCTGAGTTGGACCGATATTATAACTGGTTCGCAGTGGGTTTTGTAAGCTTACACCAAACTTACTTTCGATTTCTTCTTGAGTAGCAACAAAGGAAAAGCGACTACACATAACTCAAATATTGGATTAATGATGAAAAGTTCTAAACAAGGGTATTAAAACCATTATATAAGTCCAATTAAATCAGGAACTTACAAAAACCGAAGTTAACACTCTTTGTGGAATAATCGGTTAAAAACTACCCCAGTTATCCACATTCGTTAACAATAATTTTAAAAAATATATTAATTATTTACAGAGTGATCGATTTTTGTGGAATTCAACACTAGTTACTGACATCGAAATGGTAGTTATCCGATGGCGTTGATAAAAAACTTATTCTGTGGGAAAACTATCCACACGATGTTCATAAAATTGTAAAGAACTGATTTTAAGGAAACTATGGTGTTTATCAAATGTTAGTAAGACAGTCCAAATTTTTAATAACTCAAGATCAAAGAAAAAATATACTTTTTTATCTACAAATTAACATCCCTGATGATGAGGGCATTTTTAAAAATTTTTATAATAATTATAATTAACAACAATCAAGGCAAGAAAAATGGTAGGAACTTAATTTCGAATTATTTTTGCAAAAACTTCAAAACTTTAAATTTCATCTAATATGGGAGATGCAGTAATGCGGGAGGGACAAAATTCAACACCAGTTCATCGGGTGGTGCGTTGGTGGTTGATGATTGGATTGGTGATGGTCTTTTTTCAGGTCTTTCTGGGAGGCGTCACACGTTTAACAGATTCAGGATTGTCGATTACGGAGTGGGCGGTCATTCAAGGAACGTTGCCACCCATGAATGCAGGGGAGTGGGATGTGGCATTTGAAAAATATAAGATAAGTGCTAAACGGCAATACGAATCTTTACATGGTGATATGACGATGTCCGAATTCAAGGTTATTTTTTTCTGGGAATATTTTCATCGTCTTTGGGCTCGATTAATGGGGTTTGTCTTCATCATTCCCTTTTTCTTTTTTTTATATAAAAAATGGATGCCTAATTGGCTGCTTAAAAGACTAGGAGTGGTAATTCTGTTGGCTTTAGCCGCAGCCACCTTTGGTTGGATCATGGTGGCCAGTGGGTTGAATGAAGATAACCGGACTTGGGTCAGTGCATATAAACTGATGACACATCTAGGAATTGCCACTTTATTATTTGGATATTTGTTCTGGACCTGGTTGCGAACCTATCAAACGGATGATTTTGTGGAAGGAAAGCCTGACTTGAAGCGACTTGCTTGGATAACTACTGGAGTTTTAGGTATTCAAATCCTTCTTGGCGGATTAATGGCTGGGATGCGAGCAGGACTAATTCATCCTTATTTTCCCTTTTTTGTCGAAGGAGAGCGCTTTTTAGGAGCTTTATCGAGTAGTGGCGTCGGAATGGATAATTTGATCAACTACGAGCAGGCTGTGGCTCCAAAAGCTTGGGTACAGGTTTTTCATCGAAGTACAGCCTATTTATTAACCGGGTTAATTATTTTTTTAGTGATTAGAATAAAGAAATCGGTCCTTAACTCAGAAAAACTAAAGAAAGCCAACCGATTGTTGATAACCCTGTTGATAACCCAGTTTTCTTTGGGTATTTTGACCGTTATTAATTGTTTTGGTAAGGTGCCTGTTGCTTACGCCTCATTACATCAAGTTGTCGCACTTTTATTGCTAGTAAACATACTATTTATATGCTATCAATTTAAAGTTACACGAATAGTTATAAAATAATGTTAATAAGTTGTGAGTAACTCATTGATTTCTTTTAATTCCTTGTTTTATTGTTATTTATATATTGTATTTTTTTTATAAGTATTTGATTATCAATAGTTTATATTATATTTACCGTTCCCTCAAGAATGCGCACATAATTTTTTTGAAGTGTGGATAACTTTGTGGAAAGCCTGTATAAATAGAGAAAAATCTTCTAAATCTGCCACTTTTTAGGCCTAATGTGGATAAACTTGTATCATTTGTTGAAATCTTTGATTTTTTTCAAAAAATGGTCGTGCAATAATCACAAAAATAGCTTTCAAATTAACAATTGTGGATAAGTCGTGGAAAAGTTATTAAATCAAGATATTTAGAACATAATATCCTAATAGTCGTATCCTACTGACATAAATATTTTATATTTATTGCCAGATCAAACATCTATCAATTTCAATGAATTTAACAATTAAAGAAGAAGGCGAATTTAGGTACATAGAATCAAATCCAGATGGCGAAGTTTTATTATTACTTCATGGATTGTTTGGAGCATTAAGTAACTTCTCTTCCATCATTGACTATTTTTCAAAATCATTCAATGTTATCGTTCCGATTCTCCCCATTCTGGATTCTCCAATCCACAGGGTTTCCGTATCTGTTCTGGTTGATCACGTTTCGGATTTTGTTAAATTTAAAAAGATGGAGCAAGTGAATATTTTGGGGAATTCCCTGGGAGGGCATATTGCTTTGTTATATAGTATTGCAAAACCAGAAAAAATAAACTCTATTATCTTGACAGGTAGTTCTGGGTTATTTGAAAATTCACTTGGTTCTACTTTTCCGAAACGAGGTGACTACGAATTTATCAAGAACAAAACCCAAGACATATTTTATGATCCCGAGATCGCTGATAAAGAGTTGGTAGATGAGGTATATGATATTGTCAACGATCGCAACAAAGCCATTCGAGTAATTGCGACTGCTAAATCTGCAGTTCGTCATAATTTAAGTGATAAACTACATTTGATCTCTGCTCCAACTTTATTGGTTTGGGGAAAGGAAGATAAGGTGACACCTCCATTCGTGGCTGAAAAATTTCATGAGCATATTGAAAATTCCCAACTATTCTTTGTAGAGAAATGTGGCCATGCTCCTATGATGGAAAAACCTGACGAATTTAATAAGCTTTTGGCTACATTTTTAAATGAACTTGCGGCCCGTAAAGTAGCTTGATATCAGTAACTAGAAAATAGTTGACTAATTAAAAAGCCCATGTCACACGTGTGACATGGGCTTTTTAATTAGCCTTTGATGTAAAACTAAAAATCATACGCTTTAATCCATGCGCAAAAATCTTTATAATCTGTGGACATTCTAATGGCAGATTTAGGTTCATCTGCTAATTTGGCCAATCGTTCTGGCACTTCAATTTTTCTCTCAAGAATATCTTCTACATCTTCAATAAATTTTGAAGGATGTGCCGTTTCTAAAATTACGCTAACTGTTTCAGGATATACTTCTTGGTATTTTTTCGTGGCTAAATATCCAACCGCTCCATGAGGATCCATAACATATTGATACTTATCGTAAATTTCTTTGACGGCCTTTCTGGTCTGATCATCATCAAACGAAAATCCTTTGATGTCTTGTCCCATCATGTCACACGTGTTACATTCTGCTTTTTGATACAAATCTTTTAAGCGAGCAAAGTTGCTAGGGTTTCCTACGTCCATGGCATTTGAAATGGTTCTCACACTTGTTTTAGGCTCATATTGGCCGGTTTTAAGATAATTTGGTACAATATCATTGCTATTGGTCGCAGCAATCATATGCTCAATTGGAAGTCCCATTTTTTTAGCGAGAATACCTGCTGTAAGATTCCCGAAGTTACCAGAGGGAACAGAAAAGACCACAGGTAGGGTATTACCAGCAATTTGAAGCTGTTTAAAGGCTTCAAAGTAATATAAGGACTGCGGAATAAGTCGAGCGATATTAATGCTGTTAGCAGAGCTTAAACGCAGTTGGTTATTAAGTTCATTGTCCAAGAATGCTTCTTTGACAATTGCTTGGCAATCGTCAAAAGTACCATCAATTTCTAAAGCAGTAATATTATGTCCTAGGGTAGTAAGCTGCTTTTCTTGCAAAGGACTCACTTTTCCACTAGGGTATAAAATAACAACTTCAATTTTAGGTGTTTTAAAAAATCCAGAAGCTACTGCTCCGCCAGTATCACCAGATGTGGCTACTAAGATAATCAGGCGTTCTTTTTCGGCTTGATTGAAGTGTCCCATCAAGCGAGCCATAAAACGAGCTCCAAAGTCTTTAAAAGCAAGTGAAGGGCCATGAAATAACTCCAGTACACTTATTTTTTCGTTCAGTGGAACGAGCGGCACTGAAAAATTAAAAGCTTCCTCCACTAGCTGATTAAGCGCTATAGATGGAATATCTTCTCCAATTAAGTGAGTCACGACTGTCTGAGCAACTTCTACAAAACTCATTTGGGTAAGATTCTTAAAAAAGCGATCAGGCAACGGCTGAATATTTTCTGGCATAAAAAGACCATTATCGTCCGGTAGACCTTTCATAACGGCTTCTTTAAGACTCACAAGGTTTTTCTTGTTCTTGGTACTGTAAAGTTGCATAATGTGATATTTATATAGAATAGTACGTAAAGCAGGAGATGATTGTTAGTAATTTGTCCAAGTACTTATCTATAATAATTCGGCTCCAGCTTGATTGATAGGAGAAATAAATAATTGGTTATGAATTTTCTTTTCATTAAAAACTGCTTGCATAGCATTACCAACATTTTCGGCAATTAAGCTATTCGCACAAAGCGTAAAGATAGAAGGGCCTGCTCCTGAAATGCTACAACCCATCGCACCTGCCTTAAGCGCAGCTTCTTGGACCTCATAAAAACCATTAATTAACGTTGCTCGTTGAGGTTCTATAATTACATCTTGTAAGGAGCGACTAATTAAATCTAGATTTCCTGTTGAAAGCCCCAAAATTAATCCTCCGAGGTTTCCGCTTTGGGTAATCGTTTGTTTGAGGGTGACTTGATCGCTGAGTACGGAGCGAGCATCTTTGGTTAGAATTTTTATATGTGGATAAACCACCGCAGCGTATAATCCTCTAGGAACAGGAATACGATGTACATCCAATGTTGGATTGTCTCTGATAAAAATCATTCCTCCTAATAATGATGGAGCGACGTTATCTGCATGATAGGCATTATCTGCCACCTGCTCACCCAAGACTGCAAAGGGAAGAAGTTCCCTTTTTGTGAGAGGACGACGTAATAATTCATTAACTGCCATTACACCAGCGACGGCACTGGCGGCACTGGATCCTAATCCGCTACCGAAAGGCATCTTTTTATGAATTTCCATTTCAATGCCTCGGTTCGATTCTCCAAGATGATCGAGTAGGCGTTGAGCGGCAAATCCTGCTGTATTTTTTTCTATATCATACGGTAATTTGAGCCCTTTTAATCCTGTTATTTTAGTGATTTTTAAATTAGGTGTATCCGAAAAACGGGCTATAATTTCGTCACCTGGCTTTTCTAAAGCAAATCCCAAAATATCAAATCCGCAGGCGACATTGGCAACTGTAGCAGGTGCGAAAACTTTTATTCCACTTCTCATTATTATAAATGTTATTTTATATTTTATTGATTATCAATGTAATGAATTACCAATTGAAATTATTTCGGCAAAAACACCAGCAGCAGTTACTTCAGCTCCAGCTCCAGGGCCTCGGATCACTAGAGGACGATCTTTATACCGTTGAGTCGTAAAGACAATCATATTATCACTTCCATTAAGTGAGTAAAAAGGATGATCTGGTCCGACAGACTCTAATTTAATTCTAGCCTGATTATTTTCCAGCGTCGCTACCATTCTTAATACCTTATTTTCAACAGCAGCAGTAGCTCGGCGTTTCTCAAAAAAGTCATCGGCCTTCTTTACTTCGTCAAAGAATTCGGGGACCGTTTCTGCTTGGATGCAAGCTTCCGGTAAGATAGATTCTATTTCAACATCTTTAGCTTCTAAAGGCAATCCGGTTTCTCGGGCAAGGATAATTAACTTTCTACGAACATCAATACCTTTCAAGTCTATCCTAGGATCGGGTTCTGTATAACCTAGTTTAGCCGCTTTATTGACGATATCACTAAACTTCATACCCGGACCAAAGGAATTAAATATAAAGGAAAGGGATCCTGATAAGACGCCTTCGATTTTTAAAATTTCATCACCGCTATCAATCAAATCATTTAAAGTAGAAATGACTGGAAGGCCAGCTCCGACATTTGTCTCATATAAAAAACGAACGCCTCTTTTTTCTGCCAGCGATTTTAATTGTTGGTATTGTAAATAAGTAGAAGAAGTAGCGATCTTATTTGGTGTAGAAATAGAAATACTCGCATCTAAGATTTCATGATATTTTTGAGCAATTCCTTCGTTTGCAGTATTATCTACAAATATTGTATTTGAAAGGTTAAGTAATTTCATTTTATCAACAAAATTGTCCAAAACCATTTGTTCATCACTGTTATCTAAAAGTTCTTTCCAGTTATCGAGATCAATTCCCTCTGGAGAAAAAACCATTTTTCTACTATTAGTTAAACCAACAATCTTAATCATCAACTGTCTTTTTTCTTTCAGGAATGCTGCTTGTTTTTTTATCTGATTAAGTAAGGTCGATCCGATCAAACCTGCACCAACCATAAACACGTGTAACTCTTGAATATCGGAAAGAAAGAAAGATTCGTGCAGCGCATTTAATGCTTTTCCTTCGTCGCTACGAGGGATGACGACGGAAATATTAAGCTCAGAAGATCCCTGAGCAATTGCGATACAATTAATACCATTTTTTCCTAAAGCCTGAAACAGGCGACCAGAAATACCAGGTTGGTAACGCATATTTTCACCTATAATAGCTACGACCGAAAGATCTTCCTCTACCTTGATAGGATCAATCAATTTACTTTTAATTTCATGTTCAAAGGCGGATTCCGCTCTCTTTTTGGCTTTTCTGGCCAGTTTTGGTTGTACAGCAAAACTAATAGAGTGCTCAGAAGATCCTTGAGTAATTAAGATAATGTTGATCCCGGCTAGTGCTAAAGCATTGAACAATCGGGCGGCAATACCAGGAACGCCAAATAAACCACCGCCTTGTAGGGTTAATAATGCAATATTACTAGTGGAAGAAATCCCTCGTACTGGATGTCCGTTTTTAGAGGAATGATCAGAAATTAAGGTGCCCGGAAATTCAGGATTAAAAGTATTTCGTATAGTTAGGGGAATATTTTTGGACAGCGCTGGTTGCAAGGTTGGTGGGTAAATGACTTTTGCCCCAAAATGAGACATCTCCATAGCTTCAGCGTAAGTCATTTCTGGAATGGTAAACGCAGACTTAACTTTTCGGGGATCAGCCGTGAGTACTCCGTTTACATCTGTCCAAATTTCAATCAAATTAGCGCTGAGTCCCGCGGCTAGTAAGGCAGCTGTATAGTCTGATCCACCACGACCAAGCGTAGTCGTCAGGCCACCTTTGGCAGAACTAATAAATCCCGTTACGATATGAATTCCAGCGTGTTCCGCAAAGTATGATTCAATTTGTTGATAAGTAGTGGATAACGCCACCTTAGCGGCACCAAAATGCTTGTCCGTTTTAATAATTTTACGAGCATCAAGATAATGAGCATCCATTCCTTCTTGCTTCAAGGCTTGACTGATAATAAAGCAAGAATTTCTTTCTCCGAAGCTAAGGACATAATCCATGGTTCGTGTAGATGCTTCTCGTACCAAGAGAATTCCACGGAGGAGACTTTTTAAGACGGCATGATTTTCTTCTAGTTCTTTTAAAATATCATTTTGGACCGGTACTTTCAATAAGTACTTAACGACTTCGCTGTGGCGGGCAGAAAATTCGTTAAAAATATCTTCATAAGAAGCATCGCCTTCCTCTGCTAGGCGGCTCATTTCGATCAGTTGATCTGTCACTCCTCCAAAGGCGGAGAAGACAACAGCGAAACGTTCGTTTTTGGCCTGATAGGTTTTAAGAATATTTATTACACCTTTTATTCTTTCCGGTTTTGCAACGGAAGAACCACCAAATTTTAAGATTTTCATAAAAAAAATTTAAATCAAGATGTTATTTACACCTTGAATAAGTTGACAATTTAGTTTTGTCAATAATGGATTAAAATGGTAGTATGAATGATTAGGAAATAGCTGAGAAACATCAATAATCGATCAATTCATGTAACCTCAAAAGCTAATTAGGGGCCAAATTTAATAAAAGCAAGTATTTATTTTCCATATTCCGCATAAGTTCTTGCTCTTCTGTGGTTTTATCATTGTAACCAATCAGGTGAAGTATACCGTGAACCATTACTCTATAAAGTTCGGTAAGGGTATCTACACCGTAGATTTTAGCATTTTCGGTTATTCGATCTATACTAATAAAAATGTCTCCTTCGACTGGAGTTTTACTGTATGCAAAGGTAATTACATCTGTGAGCGTATCGTGCTGAAGATATTTTACGTTTAATTCGTGCAGATAAGTATCGCTACAAAAGATAAAGTTGATAGTTACAAATTCACAATTTTCTTCAGAGAAGACAGATTTAATCCAGTGACTGATGAGTTGGGGATGTTCAAGGCTAAAAGTTGAGTCTTCGTTGTAGTAATGAATACCTTCGTAACTCATATGTTAAATTGAATTTCTACGGTACTCCCATTATCATGGTATAAGACTTGATCGGATAATTGTTTCATTAAAAATACACCACGACCGCCTAATTGAAGCACGTTTTCGGGAGCCGTAGGATCCGGTAGTTGACCATAATTGAATCCAGTTCCTTCATCGGAAATAATAAAACCTAACTTATTTTTATATTTTTTAATAGAAACAAATACTTTTTTTGATTCGTCTTTTCCGTTACCGTGCATGATGGCGTTGGTAACTGCTTCTGTCAAACTGATTAGTATATTCCCATACATATCTGCGCTCAGTTGATACTGGCGAAAAACTGTTTCTACGTAGGGTTCTACGCGGGCAATATTTTTAGGATGAGAAAGAAGGGTTAGCACATTGATGGTTTTTCTCTGGTCCAGAAAATAGACTTTCATAAAACTAGGGGTAATGGTTATACCGTGTTTTACGAGTATTATAGCCTGTTTGTTGGACTAAATTGCTACTATTTTATTGATTTTTCAAGGATTTGAAGTATTCTTCTACCAAAAATTTATAATATGGCTTCAACTCTGGTGATACCGCCTTGTAAGCGTCGATCTCTGCTTCGCGTTTTTTGATATATTCTTCTAACGAAGGAGGCATCTTTCTTTCTTTTTCGGCAGTTCTTTCTGCTTTTCGTTTATTATCATATTCTCGTTCTCTTTCTGCTTTTTCAGCTTCGAGTAGTCGGGTCATGATTTCCTGTTGTCTTTCCAGCATTTCATTGGTTAGACGCTTGTTAACTAGATCTGTCTCCGTTTTATTCATCTGATCCACGATTTCTTGCATCTGCTTATCACCCTGTCCTTTTTCCTGCATGGCTCGTTGCTTTTCCTGTAAAGC
>CAZYAC010000150.1:0-11600 GCA_964645475.1 uncultured Saprospiraceae bacterium
TTATCTTCTAGTTTTTTAGGTGCTTTATTTAGAACATAGGTAAGATCCGCTAGCGAATTCCAACCTTGGTCCGATTTCATTTCATAGTTAGCATAATAGCAGCTCGTATCTTTTCCTTGATACATTAAAGAAGCCTTTTCGCCTTTACTACATTTATTACCTGGCTGGGCATTCCAACTGGGATCGCATTTGACGAGTGTTCCATCTTTTTCTCCAAAATATTTTTTCAGAAAATCCTTATCAACAGAGGAGGTATTATTATAAAATCCAATTAGTTTATTGTTGACATATACCCTAGCAAAATTGGCTTTTGGTGCAGGTAGATACATTCCTGCAATCTGATACGAGAGGACTTCCCGCAGATAACTAGGATCTCTAAAAACGTTAGAAAGTTTGATCGTTTTCACATCGCCAGGAAAGCGCTGCTTTTTCTTAATGGTACTTGCTTTTATATTAAAGGGAAGTTTACTGGATTTGGTTTTCCGAACATTATAGTAAGAACTATTTCCCTTATAGCGAATACCTACACTGTCGTAAGTAATGCCGTTGATTTTCACTTTCCCAATTAACCGATCATCATTTCCGACTTGTTTAAGAGAATCCAATTTGGCCTCCCAAAGCGGATCAGAAAACTCAATATAAATATCTACGACCTGGTTAAGGTCGTACAGGTCCTGACCGTACGAAACGTAGGATAAGCAAAAAAAAATGAACCAATAGATATACTTCGCCATGCGTCAAATAAGTGTTGTTTGGTAAACAGAAGTTATTCAAAAGCTTCAACAATATATGTTTGGCAAAGGTGTTACTCGGGTGGCTAGATACGAAAAGCGAACCTAGGTAATTATTATGCTACTTATTTAATTCTTTAAGAGAGGTCATACCGGGTTCATACATATAATTACGTGGATAAAATCCGGAAGCCTTTGCATTCTCTGTTTGAAAATAATATTCGAGTGTGTCGTGACCGTCTGTCGGTTTAACGGTAATCCCAAAAATCTTATCACCTGCCGCCTGATCATTGTGTTTACCATCATCCGCTAAATAGACAGACTGATAAGGAAGTTCAGGGTTATGACGATAAAATAATTTAACGCGGTTTGCCCGATTTTTCACAGTTACCACAAATTGAAAATCTTTTATTTCCTTAGTAGAAAATTTTTCTCTTTGTGTTAATTTTACCTCATCTACTTCGGGTGGAAAGATAGCTAATTCAGCATGTTTTTTGAGGAACCTAGCACGCTTAGACATCAACTCCTCAATACCAGGAATCTTACTTCTTTTACCTGTTGTCTGAGAGAGACTACCATCAAATTCTGCCGTTGTATAAAATTTATTCGGGTCAGTATTAAAGCTATTTCGAATCATGGTTTGTAACTCCTGTGCTCTTGTTTCATATTCTCCATTAACAAAATGATCATAGATAATGGTCCGAATATGATCGAGATAGATTTTCTTGTTTTCTGCCTTTTTCAATAATTGACTGATAAGTGGCTTCATGGGATTATCCATATGCAGCAATGGATCCATCCTCTGTAGTTCTTTCAAGTCTAAATCCGATCCTATACCGGTATTTTTAAAACTACCAAAAGCCAGATTTAAATCCCAAACGATAGGATTAAATTGTCCGTACTGATCTTTGTATAGATAAAAATTCTGGCTGTTTTGTCCCGTATAACTACTCAGGTTGGCAATCGCATTATTAAAAGCCAGCATCCAGAGCGTACGATCTACGTTGAGTACTTTTTCGATATCCTCAAATCGATTGTTGAGTACATCTGTCAGTTCGATCAGATCATCCCACCCTGCTTCAGAGTTCATTTCAAAATTACCCATGTAGCAAGTAATATCCTTTTCATATTCCAGGGCTGCATAGATTTTATTCTTACAGTTTTTGGACATTTTATCCGGTAAGCTGGAAGCAGCTTTAACAAGCGTTCCTTTTGCTTCACCATAGTGTTTTTTTAGAAACACCTTATCGACCGGTTCGATTGCGATAAACAATCCATAGGGGTCATTATTGATACTTAGGTTGGTATAACCAGCTTTGGGAGTTGGTAGATAGTTGCCTGCAATCTCATATCCCATCACTTCCCGTAATAAACTGGGATCACGGAGTGCATTGGAGAGTTTGATTTTTTTATATCCTTGGTGGTTCTGGTTTTTGTTGATATAATTCAACTTGATATTAAAGGCATTACGTTTGTTGCCTGTCCGAAAAGACTTGGAACCCCGGTAACGTATTCCAACGTTTTCGTAAAGTTGTCCGTCAATTTCGATGTTCGCTAGTAAGTAGCCATCGCCTTGAATTCGTAAGCTGTCTAAAAGGTAAGGCCAATCTTGTTGATTGAATTTAAGCTTTAGCGCATGCACCTGATCGGTACTAAAGAAATCCTTTTCTGCCGATGCTACCGAAGCAGTGTTCTGGGCGAAAGAAAGACCCGATAGTAGGAATACCATCAAGGTCGGGAGTAAGATTTTTTTCATAAGAGCAAAATACGTTCGATGATTCGAAATTGATATTTTCCATGTTTTTTTTATTTACCAAAGAAAATATCTCAAATTTGGGTTCGCCATGATTCGTCACAAACTAGCAAACCCTATCCGCAATAATAAGCAATTTCGTGCAGAGAATGGCTATAAAAAGGGGTATTATGCTAGTATTAGGTTAATAACTGCTGGATATGTAGGGCTATATTTATGGTCATCACCGAAATTAAGGCTATGGCTGCCAAACGGAGCCACCAACCATTTTCTTTGCGAAATTCAACCATTTTCGCCTGTTTTTCAGGGTCTTTTTGGGTAATAAAGCCTCGAACGAACAAATATAGGTAGACACCGATTGCTAAAAAGATAATTTCGAAGATTAGACCTAGATATTCCATAAGATTAAAATTATTCAATGAAGTCGTTAAAATGGCATTTCTTGCAAGTTTTAGGGCATTTTTTGCAATGTTGCTTTTTCTTTTTTTTATACTTTTTGCAACACTTTTTCTTACAGCATCTTTTGGACATGGTCTTTATTTATTTTCAATATCCATACTTATTGTCAAGATATCCTTATCGAATAAATACATACCACTTTTATCGTCTCCGATTAGTTCTAATTTGTCATTCATGGTACGAGCGAGTGCTTCTTCTTCTATTTGTTCTGCTACGTACCATTGCAAAAAATTATGCGTTGCGTAGTCTTTTTCATCTAAGGCCACCTCAATGCAATTATTGATACTTTGAGAAACGAAGACTTCGTGCTTCAAAAGAGCAGCGAAAGCATGCTTGATTGAAGGAAAAGTTAGTTGCGGTTGTGCTAAAGCAGGAACGGTAGCAAATCCTCCTCGCTCATTGACAAAATGAATTAGTTTAAGCATATGTTGCCTTTCCTCTTCGCTATGTTGATAAAAAAAGGAGGTTACATTATCTATACCTGGCTGGATTTCAGCCCAAGAGGCCATGGCTAAATATACTTGAGAAGATTCTGCTTCTATCTTAATTTGAGTGTTTAACGTTTCTTGCATTTTTTTTGATAACATAGGAAATTGTTTTTTTTAGATGATTTTACTTGGTTTCTATAAAAGAAGTTGTTTTAAATAATAGATTGTTCTTCGGGAAGTTCCTCAAAACTACCAGTTTGTCTATTTTTTCGGACATTGTTCCAATCGAAGTATCGACCGTTCATGACTACATATACACCAGGAGCTAAGGTCTGAGAAAATGCGAGTGCGCTGCCTAGATTGAAAAATCCATCCGAAGACGTACCAAATGCATACGGAATCATAGCACCAGTTAGCACAATGGTTTTATCGGGAATGGCAGCTTCAGCCAACTCTTTGGCAGTCATGACCATCCGATCAGTACCATGCGTAATCAGAATATGATGATGTTTTGATTTACGACAATTATGAATCAGTATATCCCGATCTTCATCCGTCATTTCTAGGCTATCAATCATCATGAGCGTTTTCAAATCAATATCCAAGGTACACCGTCCTCGTGTAAACATTTCTTTTAGATGGGTATCCTTAAAAAAGAGTTCACCCGTGATAAAATTATAATCTTTATCGAAAGTACCTCCGGTGACAAATACTTGTATCATAGGCTGTTTTTTTAACTTGGCTCCAAAAACATAGAAAAAGGCCGATGCTTTTGAATTCATCGGCCTCCTTCATGTAGGGCGTAAAGCTAGTAATAATTATCGAATTAGCACATTTAAAATGCGTTAATCTAATTTAAAGAGTGCTGCGTCTATTCCTTTATTCACTTCTATTTTTTCTACTTTCATTTCTAAGGGCATTGGCATTCCACCACCAGATGCTTTCATCTTAAACGGGAACATAATACCATCTACCGTTTGATAATCTGAGTAAGTAACGTCTCCTTCTTCACTGATCGTCTTCACCTTTAGATTACTGGTTAAATCGAAAAATTCTGTCGTTTTTTTACCGTAAGGACTAACGATAATTAGCTTGTAAGCATCTTTACCATCCACTTTTTCAGTACCAGCTAATTTCACGTCAAAATCCAATCGATCGTAATGTAATTCTGGAAAGATCAAGGCGTTCCCTTTTATAGAGTTCGCTTCCTCTCCTTCCATCATTTTTTCGCCTTGCATACCGCCCATCTTCCCTTTGGCTCCATCGAAAGTAACAGACTGTACCACATTCCCCATCATGGTTACCTTGTTCGCAAATTTTTCATTCCCCATTTGGTAATTTTCCATGGATAAAGTCATCCCCTGCATAGAAGCAGAAGCCATGCTATAGATATCTTTGACCTTCATCAAATTGTCTTTTCCTCCCACGGCTTTGATATAATTATCCAATACGGTCTGCGCTGTCAAACCATCCGGAACCATATTTTTATTCATCTCCACTTTGTTACCATACACATCATAGTAACGCACTTTTCCATCCGTAGAAAAACCACTCAACTTTTCAGCCACCTCATCCTGATTTCCTACGATGATAACATGGGCATTTTTAGTAAGAAAATATTTTTGCGACATTTCTTGCACATCTTCCGGAGTTACTTTACTAAGTTTTTCTAGATACGTAGCGTAATAATCTTTGGGCAAATTATACCTCGCTGTATTCAAAGCAAAACGGGCCACCGTTTCTGGACGTTCTAACGAACGAGCAAAGTTTCCAGCCATTACCGATTTAGCCAATTCCACTTCTTCTAGTGGCGCTTTGATATCGCGCAAAGTGTTTAGTTCTTTCATAAATTCTACCAAGCTACTATCCGTCACTTCATTACGAACACTTGCAGAAGCAAGAAAGAATCCTACATTTTTGTCGAAGCTCAATCGACTACGCGCGCCGTAAGTATAAGCTTTGGTTTCCCGTAGATTATCATTTAGACGGCTCTGAAAAAATCCACCTAAAATGGTATTCGCAACAGAAGCTTTGATTAAATCATCTGCACCTGGTTTCAAATTTACTGGATAAGTAATATTAATAATAGACTGCACCGCCCCACTCTTGTTAACAAAATCAACAGTGGTCGCATCCGGTGCTTGTGGTACCGGATAATCGTATTGTTCTACCTTATCTGTTTTTTTCCAATTTCCAAGATGCTCCAAAACCAAAGCTTTGGTTTTTGCCATGTCTGTATCTCCCACCACTACGAGGTAACTATAGTTAGGCTTGAAATATTTCTGATAATATTCTTTGGTCTTCGCCAAAGTAATTTTTTCTACTGTTTCTTCTGTAACTAATTCTCCATAAGGATGCTTCTTTCCATATCTTAAAACATTAGAAACGTTAGCTGCGATCGCTGAGGGTGTCTCTTTATTTTGAGCTAAGCCAGAAAGTGTCTGTTTTTTAATTTTATCAAATTCTGCCTGAGGAAAAGTCGGATTCTTTACAACATCCGCTAATATTTTCATTAGATTTTCGCTGTGTCGAGAAAGAGAACTGGCAAAAACACCACTTGCAGTCGTACGCATACTAGCTCCCATAAAATCCACCGCCTCATCAATCTCTGCTTTGGTTTTAGAGGTGGTTCCCTTGTTAAGTAATTGTCCAGCGAAATCAATGTATCCAGCATCATCACCCTGAATAATATCTGGCGCATCCACAAATAACTGATAAGAAACTCGAGGTAGTTTATTATTTTCCACCACGATTACTTTCAGTCCATTTCGCATAATAAATTCTTCCGATTTACCAATTTGAATTTTTGGTGCAGGTCCAGGAGTAGGCGGCGCGCTTCTCCATGCCTCTGCTGGGTTTTTCATGGTTTTTTCCACTTTCTCCTTAGCCATATCTGCCTTATTAGACATCTGATCTGTAGCAGTGGTTGTCTCCGTTGTTTTTGGAGTACATCCAAAAACAAAGAGCATTAAAAATGCGATATATGATATATTTTTCATTATTAAAATTTGAATATTTTTTAAATTAAGTCCGTCAATAATTTTTCCCAGTTATGGATTTACCGGCTTGGGTAAATAGTGTAGAGAAACTCGGTTGTTTTTATGGAAATATTTTTTTGCTACCCGCATAATATCTTCACGGGTTACTTTCATGTAGCGATCGATTTCAGTGTTGATCAAATTAGAATCACCAAAATACATATGGTAATTTGCTAAACTCTCGGCGCGTCCAACTACAGAAGCGTTGGCAGTGACAAAATTACTTTCGATTTGATTACGTAATTTTTGGAATTCTTTTTCTGAAATCATCTCTGTAGCTGCCCGATCAATTTCTGCGTCGATGGCTTTTTCAAGATCATTCGTTGCCACGCCCATGTTGGCGATTCCGAATACCAAGGCTGCACCTGGATCTTCGAGTCCAAGCGGGAAGTTACCAACGAATAAGGCCTTTTGCTGATCATCTACCAAGCTACGGTACAAACGCGAACTCTCTCCACTAGATAATAAGGTTGATAACATTTCGACCGCGTAATAATCTGGTGTACCCTGAGCTGGAATACGGTAAGTCTGAACAACGGCAGGTAACTGAATATTATCATAAATAGTATCTCTTTTTTCTGCCGTCAATGGTGGTTCAACAATGCTAGGACGCTTGATTGTTCCTTTTCCTTTTGGAATAGAACCGAAATACTTTTCAACTAACATTTTGGTTTTAGCAACGTCAATATCACCAGCGATAGATAGTACCGCATTTTCAGGTACATAATAAGTAGCGTAGAAATTTTTGTAATCTTCTTCTTGTGCTGCATCAAGGTCATCCATACTTCCAATCACAGAATGATTATAAGGGTGTTTGGTAAAAGCTCGCTTCATAGATTCTTCCAATACGCTTCCGTAAGGTTGGTTATCAATACGCTGACGGCGTTCTTCCTTTACCACCTGACGCTGAGTTTCGATCCCAACAGTTTCAACTTTAGCGTGTAGGAGTCGTTCACTTTCTAGCCATAGTCCCATTTCTAGGTGATTAGAAGGAAGGATTTCGTAGTAAAAAGTACGATCGTAGGTCGTATTTGCATTATTCGTGGCACCAGCACGGGCAAGGTATTCGTCAAAAGATCCTCGCTTTACATTTTCAGAGCCTTCAAAAAGTAAATGCTCAAAAAAGTGGGCGAACCCTGTTCGTTTTGGCTCTTCATTCTTGGAACCCACATGATACATGATGCTGACCGCCACAATAGGAGTAGACTTGTCTTCATGTAAAATAACGTGTAATCCATTGTCAAGATCGTACGAGGTGTACTCGATCTTGTTTTGAGCAGAGACCAAGGTCCCCAGTCCCATTAATACGGTAAATAATAGATGGTTTAATTTCATAATTGTTGTATTTTTTTTACAAAGATAGAAGGATATTGATAAATGACTGTAGGTAATCGGCGAAATCTTGTAAATTATAGACGAAAGGACTTTTTAGGCAGGTCTAATTAAGCGTTTATCTAACCGTGAATTCTGAATGTCTCAACTTCGAATCTCTTATCCTTATATTAGCAAGGAAATTGTTAAAGTTCTATATTTACGGAATGATGGCCCCCAAGCTTTTGGGTATGTCCTTAATGAACAAGTAAGCGCTTCACCTGAGTGTTGTGATGTGAATTTTTTAGGGTTTTCAGAGCATGACTGGTGGTCAAATCCTTTTGTTATCGCTGTTGAAGAACTAGGACTTGAAGAAGAGGATTACGAGCAATGGATTCATTTTGATATAGATGAAGTAGATAGTGGTAGAAATTTTGAAAGACATGAACGTGAAGTACTCCATCCTGCCGTTGCTACGATTTTTGGTGTTACTCCATGTGATAATGGTTATCGCACTGGGATAGGATTAGTTTTTCCAATAGGAACTATTGAGCCAGGTTTTTATCGGTTCACTGTTGAAAAAGGTTATGACACGAATGACGGTGAGCCCATTGTCTGTAGTACCGTTGTAGGATTTGCTGAATATGGTTGTGGTGAATTCATAGGTTGTCAATAATAATGCAGTAGTAATAATGGATAATGTATTTCTCATCACTTTTTTCCCAATCATCTGAAACAAGATAATATGAAAAGGTATAAATTAGTCTTCTCTATTCTATTATTATTGTTATGTAAAAACATTAACAGCCAAACCATCAGAATTTTCGGTTATAAATCAGGACTGATTCCGGCAGATTCGGTACTTATTGGTTTTGATGACAATGCTACGATGGGTATTGATGAAGCATTAGGAGAAATTGATATTACCGATACACCAATAGACAGTTTTGACCTGCGGGTGATACAACGGACCGCAGAAGATTTTGAATGTCTATTTGACGAAAATGCCGAACCGATTCAATTTTCTTCAAGTTTTGAATCAAAAGTCAACCTAAGGCCTTTAAACCCTAGTTCAGAAATAGATAATAGTCTTTATTTTGAAATAAAAATTTACACTCGCAATTTTGAAGGAGGTTATCTTATGCTTTTTAATGATTATGTAAGAAATCCACTAATTCCAATTGAAGAATATTTCTTGGGATTCAATTCTACTTTCGATTGTGATCCAAACAATAATATGTTTTTAGGTCATAATATATTTGATGCCGTACCCTCTTTCACAATTCCAGGTCTCTTACTTCTTCCATCACCACTCGGCAATGTTGATGATCTGTTTACCCATCTTTATTTTAAACTAGAACGAGACATCACTACCAATACAGAAGAACCTATTACCGAATCGCTTAAAATCTACCCCAACCCTGCGGATGAGTTTATCAACGTGGAGGGATATGATCACGAAGATCGTTTCTATCAATTATATAATGCACAGGGTCAATTAGTCAAGCAAGGAGACTTGATGGCTTCCCAAACTAAAATTGGTACTGTAGATTTACCAGCAGGATCGTATGTTTTAAAGTTATTGTCCAGTGATAAAAATTCAGGTAAAAATCATCGCATCATCATTCAATAAGCGTATATCTAAAGACAAAAAAGCCATGCCTCCGAAAAGACATGGCTTTTTATTTTTTATCCAATCTAAAACGATTGAAGTAAGTTTTAAATATATATTTAACAAACCTTATCAGCACAACTAGAGCTCGCAAAGGCATCCGGTTTGGCTTTGAAAACAAAACCCATTCCTAAGATATACCCCATTGCTTCTTTCAGCGCTGTATTAGACTGAAATTCAGGATCCGTATTGATGTCAGCGTGTACTTCTAGCGCCACATCATAAAGGTCTAAGAGATCACAAAGACTGTAAGCCACTTCTACTGATTTAGCTACTTCGGTGATCATCCTTTCTTTAAGCTTCATCTGCTTTCTAGACTTGTAATTAGAAATGAACATAAATCCACCCTTTTTCTCCCGTAGAAAAACGATAACAGTGGCATATTCTGTTACTTTTCCTCGTACCTGTGAATCCGTACCAATACATACTTTGAGGTTGTTTCCCGCTTCCGTTTCCCGTACGATGGCAGCTTCTACCGCGTCTAGGATAGGCTTTTCGATTTTGTCACCATTGAGTCGTCTCCAATTCATAATTATCCGTTTTTTGCTAAATTACAAAAATATTATATAAGTAATGTTAATGTTTTCAACACATAGTAAAACATTACCTAGTCTTTACCCTAACTTAACTTCGTGGGACCTACTTTTAGTTCCCAATTGATTTTTAAAATTGACTTTTTGTCTTTTTCTCGCTATAATTATCATTAATTATTCTCCTCTATCCTAAGGAATTAACACCTCATTTTAAGTATCTTTGAGACATGAAAAGCATCTTATTACTTCTAGCATCTATTGCCATATTTTTATCCTGTCAATCCTCCACCGGTAGTCAAAAGGATTCTAATCATAAATATACTAATCATCTAGTTGACCAAAGCAGTCCTTATCTTTTACAACACGCTCACAATCCTGTGGACTGGTATCCTTGGGGAGATGAAGCGCTTGACAAAGCAAAAGCAGAAAATAAAATGCTGATCATCAGTGTTGGTTATTCCGCTTGTCATTGGTGCCATGTAATGGAACATGAATCCTTCGAAGATACTACTGTAGCTAAAGTGATGAACGAGAATTTTATTTGTATCAAAGTAGATAGAGAAGAACGACCGGATATAGACGATGTGTACATGACTGCCTGTCACGCCGCTACTGGAAAAAGCTGTGGCTGGCCGTTGAATGCATTTGCGTTACCTGATGGTCGTCCTGTTTGGGCTGGTACTTATTTTCCGAAAAAAGAATGGATCGATATCTTAAATTATTTTCTTAAAGAACGGGAAAAGAATAGTGATAAAATGGAAGAGTTTGCCGTCAACCTTACATCGGGCATTCAAAATTCAGATAAAATTCAGCTTAATAATGCTCCTGCCAACTTCACCAAAAGCAACCTAAATAGCATCGGTGATAATTTTCTAAAACAAATAGATTTTAAGCGTGGAGGTCGTAAAGGGTCACCCAAATTCCCAATGCCTAACAATTATGAATTTCTACTACGTTATCACGATATTAATAAAGATCAAAAATCACTGGAGGCAGTTACTAAAACACTGGACGAAATGGCTGCAGGTGGAATTTACGATCAACTCGGTGGTGGATTTGCACGATATTCAGTAGACGGCGAATGGCATGTCCCTCATTTCGAAAAAATGCTATACGATAATGGTCAATTAGTAGGACTCTACGCTTCGGCATACCGACTGACCAAAAATCCTAGATATAAAGAAGTTCTGGAAGAAACACTTGGTTTTATCGAACGTGAACTCACCGACACGAACGGTGGATTTTATTCCAGTCTTGATGCGGATAGCGAAGGAGAAGAGGGAAAATTTTATGTTTGGACGAGCGAGGAAATTGATTCCTTGCTAACCAATGAAAACGACCGTAAAATTTTCAGAGAATATTATGATGTTAAAAAAAGGGGCAACTGGGAGCATAACAAAAATGTGTTACGTTACCGACAAACGATCGCCTCTGTAAGCGATAAATATAAGACAACGGATGCTGAAGTTAATGCCGCACTCGATCGTTCTAAAAAAATATTGTTCGCCTACCGAGCCACCCGCGTTCGCCCAGGACTAGATGATAAAATTCTAACCGGTTGGAATGCTTTGATGCTTAGCGGTTATTTGGAGGCATACCGCGCACTTGGAAATGATAAATACTTAAACACCGCTTTAAAGAATGCGAACTTCATTAAGTCCACGATGCTACAAAA
>CAZYAC010000151.1:0-11571 GCA_964645475.1 uncultured Saprospiraceae bacterium
TAGCCAACAAGCAAACGAGCTAACAGGCAATAAAATTAACAAATCTACGCTAACAACTGATAACCAATCAGAGCACTAAAATAAGCCACTAACAGCATGGCGCCAAATTGAATTAAAGGCCATTTCCAGCTTCCCGTTTCTCTACGGACAATTGCTACCGTACTCATGCATTGTAACGCAAAAGCGTAAAAAAGCAGTAAGGACAAACAGGTGGCTATATCAAAACGCGGCAAATTGGTTCCTGGTTTAACTTCACTCTGCAGACGGTTAATCACACTGCCTTCTTCTTCCGAACCAATGCTGTAAATAGTGGCTAAAGTTCCCACAAAAATTTCTCTAGCGGCAAAGGAAGAGAGTAGTGCGATTCCTATTTTCCAATCATAACCGAGTGGAGCGATGATGGGTTCAATCGTTTTGCCTATATAGCCAGCATAGGAATATTCTAAGGCCACTGAAGCCGAGTCTACTTCCGTTTGTTGGGTTACTTTTTGGTCGATAAATGCTTGGTTGTGCGGACTAAAAGCAGACAAAAACCAGAGGATCAATGAAAATAATAGAATGATCTTTCCAGCTTCCACTACAAAGGCTTTGGTTTTTAAAAACATATCGCTAAAGACCCGTTGCCAGTGTGGACTTCGATAAAGCGGCATTTCCATAATCCAGATTGGATCGGAGGAGGGTTTTTTCCAACGTGAAATCAACCAGGCTGCTGCGAGCGTACTGATGGTACCAAGTAAGTACATACCAAATAAAGCGAGCCCTTTGTAACTAAAGATGCCCCATAAATAACCATCAGGGAAGATGAGTGCAATGAGGATCGTATAAACCGGGAGGCGCGCACTACAAGTCATAAAAGGAATGGCCATGATTAAAGCTAGTCGTTCCTGTTCTCGCTCTACGGTTCGGACAGACATAATCGCAGGAATCGCACAGGCCAATCCCGAAACAATGGGTACCACACTTGAACCGCTGAGGCCAAATCTTTTCAATAGGTTATCTGAAAGAAAAGAAATTCGGGACATATATCCAGTACTTTCTAGGAGTCCAAAGAAAAAGAAGAGTATGGCAATTTGAGGAATAAAAATCAGGATTCCGCCGAGTCCGGGAATCAGTCCATTACCAAGCAGGTCGCCCAGCCAAGCCGGATTGATGGAACTGGTCTTGCTACTCATCCAGCCGAACATTCCGTCAATTAAATCCATTGGATAAGCAGCCAAGGAAAAAATAGATTGAAAGATGATAAATAGAATTCCCAGAAAAATTAAGGTTCCGAAAAAGGGGTGGAGTAGTACTTTATCTAGTCGGTCACTGCGTTCCTGCTGCTCTACGTGTGTGGGAATTTCTATTGTATCGGTTAATAGCTGACCGATTACTAAATATCTTTTTTCCAGATCGCGGATAGCCAGATCGGGTTTTGTCTCTGCAGGTTCACCTACCCAAGCGCGAACGAGTGATTCATATGCATTGCCATAATCACCATTGCTAAAATCATCATAATGACTACGAGCAAAGGCAGTGGGAATTGCAAACTCATTTTTGTGAATGAGGTGCTTTATTTCTTCCAGTCCGTCCCCATTCCGTGAATTACAAAGGAGTACCGGACAGTTGAGTCGACCAGAAAGTAGTTGGGTGTCAATGGTAATATTATTGGCAGCTAGTTCGTCTTTAAAATTAATTACCAGAATCATGGGAATTTGCAGATCGGCGATCTGAGTAAAGAGCAATAACTCTTCTTCCAATTTGGTTCCACTAACTACAAAAATAATGGGTTGATTGGCTGCTTTGGCTTGTAGAATGGCGCGCGCTGAAATCTGTTCGTCAATGGTCGCGGCCCATAGAGACTTAAGGCCAGGTAAGTCAATGATGGAATAGTTGTGGTAGCGTCCCATCTTTTTTTCTACCGTTACTCCTTCGTAGTTTCCTGTATGTTGCTTAAGACCCGTTAGTAGGTTAAAGAGGCTGGATTTTCCCACGTTGGGGTTACCAGCCAATAAGATTGTTTTACTCATTCATTGGTTCTACCTGAATCGAGGCCAGATCGGCTCGACGGATGGCTAATTTTCTTCCATTGCATGTGATGAGGGACAAATCCTGTGAAGGGAAGCATTGCAAAAGTCTAACTCGTTTGCCGGGATGAATACCGTGCGTAAGCAATAATTGACGGGCTTCTGCGTCGCTTGGGAGTAGTTCTATTCTCGCAAGGGTGCCCTTCTGTAACTGACTTAATGAAACCATAAAAACATGCCTATTTAGACTTAATAAAAATAATGCGAAAATAGGCTTTTCTATGTAAAGAAGGTGGTTTATGGATGATTTCTTTTGAAAAAGGATCGAATTCTTTGAGCTAGACTTAATTGGTTATTATAGCCAGTTAATGTACGCTTTTTATCATTTAAAAATAAATTCCATTTGAATATTGCTTCTATCATATGGAGAGGGCAATCCTTGTACTTTTTTAAAACCGAGTTTATAGTATAGATTAATAGCTGGTTTTAGAATAGTATTACTTTCTAAGTAGATATTTTCTGCACCAAGTTTTCGTGCTTTTTCAATTATTGCCTTTCCTAAAATACTCCCGATGCCTTTGCCTTGAAATTTTGGAGAAACTGCCATTTTAGCTAATTCGTATTTGTATTTATCATCATCCCTTTTTATTAATGCACAGACGCCAACCACTTTATGTTCGAAAAGTGCAATTAAAATGGCACCGCCATTATTTAAAATATTTTTTTTGGGATGGTCGAGAGATTTAAAATCTGCTGCTTCCATTTTGAAGAATTTTTCAATCCATTCTATGTTCAATTCTTTAAATGCCTTTTTATATTGAGGTTTATATTCAACTATCTCTATGTTCATATATAGACTTGGTATTTTCGGTTAAGCTTTCACTCAACATTTTTAATAAATTCAATCAGTCCCTTAAAATAGGTTTCGTGGTCATCATACATGGAGAAATGGCTGCCATTAGGGCAATGCAAATATTGTCCATTTTGAACTTCTGTAGCTATCCATTTCATATGTTCAGGATCCATTGTATCATAAGCACCTCCGATGGATAAGGTAGGAGTTGAAATATTTGACAGTTTTGATTTAATATCCCAATTTTTTAACTTTGCATTGCCAACAATACCGAATTCGCTAGGTCCTTGCATGGTCACATATAAATCAGCGTTTATGTTTGCAAATGCCCGATTTACTGGGTTCGGCCATTCTTCCAATGGCATGCGTAAAACATGTTTGGGATAATAGTTAGAAAAAATCACCTCCGAATACCTTGGATTCTCATAATCTTCTTTAGCCTCCAATGCTCTAATTTCCTTTAATATTTCTGGAGGCAATTGCGGGCCAAGAACATCATTGGCATAGGTAATATAATCAGGAATGGACGCCATCATATTTGAGATAATAAGTCCTTTCAGGTTTTGGGGATATTTTAGAGCATATTCCATACTCAATATTCCTCCCCACGAATGGCCCAATAAATAAAAATTATCTGAGTTTAATCCAAGCGCTTTTCTGACCTGCTCAACCTCTTCAACATATCGTTCAACGCTCCAAAGACTCTTTTCATTCGGCTTATCACTATAAAAGGATTCTAACTGGTCATAGTAATAATATTCAATTTCAGCGTTTGGAAAGTAGGAGTCAAAAATTTCAAAATATTCGTGCGTAGCACCAGGGCCACCATGTAGTAATAATAACTTCATCGTAGGGTTATTGCCAACTCTTTTAGTCCAAACTTTAAAGTCTCCAATCTCAGTTTCAACGGTAATCATTTTGACACCTCCACTTAATTTATCATCCCTATTTGTATTATCCAAATAGTTACTCTTTTTTTCTTGAACAGGTTGATTTTGTTGGGAATTTTGGCATCCTTGTAAGAGCAAAAATGTAATGGTAATAAAAAGTAGGTTTTTCATAATCTATTAATTCAATTATTCAATTTTAGAAATTCTTTTATTTTTCTTTTTTGTTTATCATGTTGCCATATATGAAGTTCAATTAACGCAAACCATTCTTTAGTATTTATATCGCCGAACATTGGATGATAGTTTTTATGCTTTTTCGTACTTTTTTTTAAAAGGTCTTCTAATTCATTGACCTCTTTTATAAAGCCTTTGAAATCTTGAAGTAAATCTTCCTTACTTCTTTTTATAGGAGTGAATAATTCAACTAATCTTTTTGGAAATTCCTCCATTTTCATATGGATGTTTTTTCTGTATCTAAAGTTGAATACTAAGAATCCCCAACGATTTTTCCTTTTTCTTCTTTTTGCAGACGCTGTAACACTTTTTTTCAAATTAGGAATCTGATAGGTTCTTGACACCTTCATGACATGGTCATAAACTTCAGCAAATGACCATGATTCTTTACTAGGTTTCACATGAATTAGTTCGGCATCTATTTTTTCTAAATCATCTAGCCATTCTAGGGTCTTTGTGTTAAACTTGTTTAAAAGATATTTTGGGCTCACAATTTTTTTATTTTCTGCTCAATTTATGATTTTAAAATATAAGGTTAGAAATTATGGGGAAGTCATTTTCCAAATTGCAAACCGCAAAACCTATTTAATAATCACTTTCCATTTAGAACTACCCTGTTGATTACTTAATTCTAAAATAAATAAGCCCGGCATTAGATCAGGGAGAGATATATTTATTTTAGTTTGATTAAGGCTTGGAGTAAGAGTTTGTTCCGAATGCGGGATATTATTGACATCAAAGAGTCTAATTGTAAAAGGATAATTAGGAAACGTATCAGGAAAATAAATGCACAGTTGGTCAGAAGCCGGGTTGGGATAAATGGTGTAGGCATCTTCGTTTGCAGGAGCTGGAATATTGGTATCCTGATAATCAAATTCTTGGTCTAACCACTGAATTCGTTGACAAATCCAATTATTCAGATAGCTGAGTTCTTCGGTGTAGGTATTACCTGCATACCAGTCTATGACAAATGGTTGTCCTAAAATAGGCCACTTTGTAAAATTTCGATCAGCCGCTGCATTAACAACGGATCCCAATTGGTCGATTTGATGGGTAAAATTATCACAATTAATTACACTGCCTCGCCAGAAAGCCCAGCGACCTTTTACCACATTAAAAAAATAAGTATCCTCCAATAATACGGACCACCAAAACGGAATTTGATGCGGAAATTCCCACCAGCTGTTATCGTATTCCCATCCACTATATACGTTTTCGTGCCCCCAATAATTACTAAGTGCAAAGTTATAGTCCCAAACAGGTCCTAATTTTATACGGCCATCAACCGCATCGGCATCTTTATACAAAAAAGTACTCAGTCGATAAGCATCAGGATTTTTGGTGAATTCGTTGATGATAAAGTAATCCGCAAAATTTTCTACATCTATTAGGTCGTAGACTTCAGTGTTACCAGACTCTTGTAATGAAAATAGTTTGTTTTCAAAATGATCAACAATGTCTTTTATATAAGACTTTTGTATCTCCGTAATTTGGTTGACCTTGGGATAAAGATAGTGATAGTTCCATTTTCGTTCTTGATCGTCTACCGTATAGGTGGCACTCTGCCATCCTAGGGTTTGATTCCACCAAGAGTCTATTTTAAATAAAAAGCCACCTTCTGAAGGAGACATAGTAGGGTCGTCAAACTTGGTTAAATTCACTCGGTCTTTGTCTCTTTTTATTTTTTCCATAAAAACATACACTCCGAGATATTCGCCATTGATGACCAACTCACAAAATTGAACTCGGGAGGCATAGTAGCCCATTTTTCTTGCCAGATCGTAAGTTAATATATTCCTTATCAAGGATTTATCAATAAAAGGACCATACAAAACCCAATCATTCTCTTTCGGAAAACCCAAAAGTGATACGTTGTTATTATCACCGTTCGCTAATTGTGTTTCAAATAGATAGGATACTTTGTCAAAATGAATAGTCCCATTTCCTCGGATTTCGATTCCGATTCGTCCATCATATACATTGAATGGATCGGTCAGTAAATTTGTATTCCCTGGTCTATGGATGATTCCAAGATGGGCTTCAGTTTTAGGTTCGTTTGGGATTTCAGTCCCATAGGTATCTACAACAAAAAGGGGCAGCATACTCCCCTGATCCAATAAATCCTGAGCGTAGATAAGAATGGGAAATAAAAAGAAGAAGGAGGAAAGAAATTTCATGTTTTTAAAAATCATGAAAGTATTGGTTTATTAAGGTTTTAACTAAGTTAGGTTCACTAAAATACTACTTAGTCAGGAGATTACCAAAATAAACTTGTCTAATAGTTTATGATTCCAAGTTCTTCCTGCCACTAAATCCTGTACTAACAATTCGATAGAAGCGCGTTATGAATTATTCATTTCCACATTTTTTATTATCAATTATTCATTTTTTAGGACCTCCACCGGATTCCCCGTGGCGGCTCGTACGGATTGAAAACCGACGGTAATAATCATCATGATAAATAGAATGCCAACGGATAAGAGAATGGTAGACCAGTTGAGTGTAGTGGCATAAGCAAACTCTTTTAGCCATTGATTTAAAAAATACCAGGCCACAGGAATACCGAGGAAAATTGCCAGTATAATGAGTTGGACAAATTCCTTTGATAATAATTGAATGATGTTGGTGATACTGGCGCCGAGTACTTTGCGGATACCAATTTCTTTGGACTTTTGTTCTGCCAGAAAAGCAATCAATCCTAGTAATCCCAGACAGGATAATAAAATTGCAATGATGGCAAACCATCCCGCAAGCATTCCCGTATGTTTTTCGTTGGCGTAAAGTTGTGCGTATTGCTCATCCAAAAAATTATATTCAAATGGAAATGCCGGAGCAAATTTTTTGTGGACCTTTTCCAATCCGGCCAGGACGGCAGCGTCTTCTCCCGGTTCTGTTTCTACGTACATAAATTGGGTTTCTTCTGGTCGGTTGACCAAAACTAGTGGAGTAATTTCATGATGTATGGAACGGAAGTTAAAGTTTTCTACGACTCCCACAATAGTCCCTGAAGTTCCCCAAGTCTGTAGGTGCATGCCGATTGGGTTTTCCCAACCGAAGGCCTGTACCATCGCTTCGTTTACGATATAAGTAGTTGTATCTCGATCTCCAAAATCAATAAAGTCCTCTCCAGCTACGAGTCGGGGAGTGAACATTTCTCTGAAATTATGATCGGTCACCACCACACTAAAAGCACTTTTTTCAGATTCTTTTTCTTCATGATTGATGGTCAAACCTAGGATGGTATTCTGTACTTCAATCGGTGAACAATGTAAGCGGGAAAAATTTTTTATGCCAGAAATTTGGCGTACCTCATTTAAAAATGCATCCTGATTTCTGTACATCTGCTGATACATTTGGAACGATAAAATATGCGAACGATTGATTCCGATGTTTTTATTTTGAATATAGTTAATTTGTTTTTTTATCGTCAATGCTCCCAAAATGAGAATGATCGAGACTGTAAATTGCAATACTACTAATGCTTTCCTGAGGTTACCTCCTTTGATAAATAATTTATTTTTCAAAACTTTTTGAATGTCAATATTAGAAAGGAAAAACGCTGGATAAGCACCTGATAATATTCCAGTTAATAAAATTATTCCGAAGATAATAATCCAAAAGGTTGGATTATTATACGCAAAGGACAATTCTCTTCCCGTCATCTGAGTGAAGTAACCAAACGAAAATTCAGTCAACATAACTGCTAGGAAAGTGGCAAAAATAGTGGTCAAAAAAGCTTCTGCTAAAAACTGAAAGATTAGACTTTTTCTGGTAGCACCAATAACTTTTCGTACACCGACTTCTTTGGCCTGTCGAGCTGCACGAGCGGTAGCAAGGTTGACAAAATTAATACAGGCGATACTCAATAATAAAAACGCAGCAAATAAAATCATCATAATATAATCAATCCTGCCGCCAGCAACCATTCCATTTTCAAAACGACCATAGAGATAATGATCTGCATAGGATTGTAATTGTAAGGTCGTTCTATCTTCTTCTGTTCCTGCCTCTGAAAGTGGAATGACATCTGCTATTTTTTGCTGAAAATCTGATTTGTTCACCCCATCTCGTAGTAGGACAAATACACGTTCATTAGATAAATTCCATCGCTTCTGACTTGGATTGTTTAAATAATGATCAGCAATATCAAAAACAAAATTAAATTGTTGACTGGAATTAGCGGGTGGATTTGCAAAAACACCCACCAGTTCATAAGTACGATTTTGCCATATCTTTAGGTTCTTGCCGATCATAGCATAATAATCCTGATGACCAAATAATTTTTCTGCTAATCTAGCAGAAATGGCGATCCGATAACGACTGCTGTAAATTGGTTTATAATCCCCCGCCAATAGAGGATAACTAAAGATTTCAAAAAAACTGGAATCTGTATAAATCCCTGGTTCTAGACTTCGTTCTTCTCCTAATTCAAAAGCAAATTCAGTTTCACGAATAGCAGTAGCTCCAGCCACTTCAGGATAATTTTTGGTGAAGGTGCTAACGAGCAAATATGGATTATATTCGCTGGTATTTACCTCTCTATCAAATTTATAGGTAGATAAAACTTGATATAATCGATCTCCCTTTTCATGAAAACGATCCATCTCTACTTCACTCCAGGTCCAACTCAGTAATAATAAGGCAGCGCCAATACCCGCCGTAAGTCCTAGTATATTGATGGTAGAATATAAACGATGTTGCCGTATTTTTCGAAAAGCAATTTTGAAGTAATTAGAAAGCATAATTGGTTTTTTATTGGATTATTGTTTAGTCATTTTTAATACAGGATATTTTTGCTTTTGGCTGGCTAACCAGCGACTATTAAAAAAATCATCTGCTTCATTTCAAAAATGATAAGGTCGAGCGAGTAGGGAGCCTGTCGGCCGGTGGGAGCAAAGCCTTCAAAAGGCGATGCGAGCACCCGGACGGCTGGAACGCTACTCGTCGCGTAAGGCTCGGATGGGATCAGCTACTGCAGCTCGGAAGCCCTGTACACCCACGGTGATAAATGCGATCAAAACAGCGGTGATGCCTGCCAATAAAAAAATACCCCAGTGTAGATCAACGTGGTAGGCGAAGTCTTCTAGCCAATTGGACATGCTGTACCAGGCTATCGGTATAGCGATAAATAAAGCGATAATCACTAATAGGATAAAATCTTTTGATAATAAGGCTATTATATTTCCAATCGAAGCACCGAGTACTTTTCGCACCCCGATCTCTTTAGTACGCCGCGCTGCGGCGTGCATAGCTAGACCCAAAAGTCCAAGACAGGAAATAAAAATTGCCAGTAGTCCAAATCCTTTACAGAGGGCAGACATCCGTTGTTCATCTTCGTAAAACCTTTGAATTCTTTCGTCCATAAATTGTCCGTTGAGCACTTGTTCTGGATATACTTCGTCAAACACTTTTTGGAGACCTGCTAGAGAGGATTGCACATTGTTATTGGTCATTTTAACACCGACTTGCCAGTAAAAGTCCTTGCGGCTAATCATAGTTAAAGGTTGATGGGGAGTATGTAAAGAATGCGTATGGAAATCTTTTACAACTCCTACAATCGGATAAAAATTACCCCAGACGCGGACCTTTTTTTGCAAGGCTTCTTCTGGAGTACCCAATTCTACTTTGCGGATAAAAGTTTCATTGACAATGATTTGTCGAAAAGTATCAGAAGGTGCTAGCCATTTTCCGGCTATCAGGTCGAGGCCAAAAGTATTGTGGTAGTTGTCATCAACAAATTTATAGGTGGTTTCAAAAGCCTCATCTTCGGAGCGACCTTCAACTCGGAAATTTCCACTCCAAGTGTTACTCGAAATAGGTTGATCACTGTTTAGACTGATTTGAGTGATGTCTGGGAGCGCAGTTAATTTGTTTTTTAAAACAGTATGTTTACTTAAAGAAATACTATCTGTATTAATTCCGAATGCATAAACTAGATTTTCTTCAAAACCTAAATCTTGGTTTTGAATATAGTCTAATTGTCTGATCGTAATTATGGCACTAATAATCAAAATAGAAGAAACCACAAATTGTGCGATGACTAGACTTCGTTGTAAATTGATACCTCCTAAACTATGGGTTTTGATTTTTCTGGAAAGGGCTTCTACGGGTTTATAGCTAGATAATACAAATGCTGGATAAAGACCTGCTAGCAAGGTTACTACTACGAAAACACTTAATAACAGAAACCAAATATTGGTCTGCATCAGAAACGGTTGATCGGATGGGACATCCGAAATATATTGTAGCAGCGGAAGGGTAAACTCAGCCAGTACCATCCCTAAGATGACGGCTATCCCAACGATTATCGCCGTTTCACTCATGAATTGTAAGATGAGTTGAGCAGGACGGCCTCCGAGGGTTTTTCGCACGCCGACTTCTTTGGCTCGTTGGGTAGCCTGTGAGGTAGCCAAATTGATAAAATTGAAGGAGGCTATTAATAGTATTAGAATACCAATGAAAATTAAAATATTGATGGACTGATGTGAGGTAGTGCTTCTTCCAGAATTGCCTAGTTCTTCATCGTAGTGCAACATAGAAAAAGGTTGTAGGGTGTGTGTTTTTCTTTTTCCATTAGATGCTGGATTGTAATTGTCCTTTCCAATATTAGCGAGCACGGCTTTGGAGGCCTCCATTTGGTTTTCGTCTTTTAAAAGCGCATAGACTTGATTATTAGAACTACAACTGTTCCAACTATCGTCTGGTGAGAGTCCAAGATAGTCGCGGTGTTGTTTTAATTCTAAAGTGGGATAACTGATCAGACAGGTCACCGGAAAATCTGTGTTAAATGGAATATCCTCATAAACCCCTTGAACTGTCAAAGGAATGAAATTATCTAGTTTGATAACTTTTCCGGTGGCATTTTCCCATTTATCAAACAGTTTTTCGGCCCAAGATCTGGAAAGCATAATATTACTTGGCTGACCCAGTGCAGCCACATTATCTCCAGATAGCCAATTGAGTTTGAAAATATCATCAAATTCTGGATCGGCAAAAAATGCGACATCTTCTCGGCCTGTCGAAAATTTTCTACTAGGTATCTCTCCGTTTTCTCCAGGAACGGTTAGTGTGGTCCAAGTTTCTCGAATACGAGCTACTTTTTCGAATTGTGGAACGTCAGTTCTAATGGCTAACATGGCAGCCACAGGAATACAAACAGCCAAGTTATTTTCACTAACATCACCGGGGTCGGTAGCTACCACACGGACAATCCGATCGTGGTTAACAAAATTTTTATTAAAACTTAATTCATAACTCACCATTTGATAAATGAGCAGGACTGCGGCGATTCCTATCATTAAACCGACAATGTTGATCGCAGTGTAAGTTTTGTTTTTTACTAAGGTTCGGAAGGCGATTTTTAAATTATTGTAAAACATAGCTGATATTTGAATTTGAAGTAGTATATTTTTTTTTAAATTGTTAAACTGCCCGTCTGCTTTAGTTCGCTTCGCTCATGAATCTCCTTCGTCGATTTCGCGGTTCGCTCACTTGTCGTATTGTCGTTTTGCCAGCCCGTCCGCTTTAGTTCGCTTCGCTCATGAATCTCCTTCGTCGATTTCGCGGTTCGCTCCTTCAACGTGCTGTC
>CAZYAC010000152.1:0-11542 GCA_964645475.1 uncultured Saprospiraceae bacterium
GGGATTGGCTTTTTGTTAAAACTACTAATGGTTATTTTTGGAATTGTCATTATCGTCGTCTCGCGTTCTACTTTCGATGGAGGAACCATGCCTGAATAATTATGAAAAAACTACCTACCTTATTTCGAAATAAAAAAGTTTTAATTGTTGGAGATGTTATGATTGATCGCTACCTCATGGGCGAAGTCAATCGTATGTCACCAGAAGCACCTGTCCCCGTTGTGGATTTCCATACCGAAGATAATAGGCTTGGAGGGGCAGCCAATGTGGCCCTTAATGTAGATGCTTTAGGGGCCACACCCTTACTATTGAGTGTGGTTGGAGATGATGCAGAAGGGAAGGTGTTTAAGCAATTATTAAAAAAATATAAATTAACTAAGAAAGGTATCTTAACCCTTGCTGATCGGCCAACTACTTTAAAGACAAGAGTAATGGGGGCTAATCAACATCTACTTCGTATTGACCGGGAAACAAAAAAAGAGATTCAAAAAAAAGTGGAAGATTTGTTGATTAAAAAGGCTCATAAATTATTCACAGAAGAAAATATTTCCGCTGTTTTGTTTCAAGATTATAACAAAGGAGTATTAACCAATAAAGTCATTCGTACGATCTCAAAAATAGCTAGACAGAAAAAAATTGCAACCGTAGTCGATCCAAAGTTTGATCATTTCTTTGATTATAGAAAAGTTAATCTATTTAAACCAAATCTCAAAGAAGTTCGACAGGTGGTTCCATTTCCTGTTTCAATCAATCTTGAAAGTTTAACAGCCGCGGCTAAGTTTCTAGAAAAGAAATTAAATCAATCGATTACCATGATTACGCTTTCAGAGCATGGAATTTTTTTTAAAAAAAAGAACCTCATTAAAATAGTTCCCACTGCTCCTCGTAACATCGTAGATGTTTGTGGGGCTGGTGATGCGGTCATTAGTGTAGCTGCTTTAGGTTTAGCAGTAGGATTACCGATTTCAATGATTGCTGAAATCTCAAATGACGCTGGTGGTAAAGTTTGTGAGAAGGTTGGGGTAGTCCCGATTTCTATTCAAGATTTAATATCCTAAACCACTATCAAGATTTTTTGAATGAAGTCTATTCAATAAAAAAAAGATCAACTATTTACTAGTTGACCTTTTTTAATAAGAATTTATAGAGAGGGGAATTAATTTTATTAGTCTTTTAGAAAAGAATTAATTTGATCGCCCGTTAAATTGGTTTGTAAACTTAAAGCTTCATCTCTGTCCTGAAAAGTATTTACAATAATATGGTAATAATTACCTACCGTTTTTATGGATGTTTGAGAATAGCCCATTCCTACTAGCCTGCCTTGTTTCTTTTGAGCGTTTTCGTAATTTGCATATACACCGGCGATCACGGTATAATTTCCTAAACTAGAAACGCTACCAGTGCCAGAAGAAAAATTACCCGAGTCATTATTAGCAAAATTAGCCTTGTCAACATACTCCGGCGGGGAAGTATCATTTACAAACTGAATATTGATTTCGTTATTCATTCGTAAAATTTTGACTTCGGTCCGGCGATTATATTGGTGTTCATCTTCTGTACATTCTTTTCCGTTCGTACAATGATTTCTGATAGCATCTTCTCCGTATCCCACAGCAACTAATCGATTGGAGGGCAGACCTTCTCGAATTAAGTAAGCAACAGCATTTTCTGCTCGCTTTTGGCTTAACCGTTTATTGTAACGACTTCCTCCTCGTGAATCCGTGTGTGAAGATAATTCAATCTCAACATCAGGATACTGACTTAAGAAACCAGCAAGAGCGTCTAAGTCAACTTTAGCATCCGGTCGAATAGACGCATCATTGAAATTATAATAAATATTAGGTAATTGAAATACACTTCCTTCTCGGATCGTATTAGAAAATCCTCCAGTATTTCCTGTGATATTAGTACCACTGCTACTGTTATTATTATTAGTTCCCGTGGTATTGGTATTTGTATTGGTACCGTCAGGAGTATTAGTTCCATTCACGCCATTCGGAGAGGTGGTTCCTGAACTTCCATTGGTTCCATTCACGCCATTATTTGCTAACAGGGTTTCTTTATCTAGACTAATAAATATTTCTTCGGTAGAATTTTCAGTATCAATTAAAATTTGTCTTGATTGGTAACCGGGTTTTTCGATCACAAAAGCGTAATTACCAGTCGATAATGCGACAGGAAATTTACCTAGAAAATCAGTCACACCGTTCATTCCCATTTCTTCCATCGGGACTCGCAATAAAAGATCAGTATTTTCGTCTTCTGGAACTTGTAATTCCGGATCAGAGCCTCCAGATATAGCTTTGGTAATACTTAAATTATCAAGATTGGTATAAGTAATAATAGCTCCTTCAATCATTTCAGAGCTGATATTATCGGATACCATCAATGTAAAGTCACGGACTACTTTTGGTCGGTTGTCTGTGTCAAATAATTCGTCTAAGTTTCCGCTTACGTAAAAACTATAAATATCATCAGCACCGTAACCGCCGCTGCGACTAGAAGAGAAATAACCATTCTTTTTATCTCGATCAATTATAAATCCGAAATCATCATTCTCGCTGTTAAAAGGAGCACCTAGATTAGTAGCAGGCGTCCATTCTACACCAGGACTACTAAAAAATAGGTCTAGTCCTCCAAAACCAATATGTCCATTAGAAGCAAAATATAAAGTTCCATCAGCGTGGACAAAAGGAAATATCTCATCCGATTCTGTATTAACGGATGGACCTAGATTACGAGGTTCTGACCATCCATCACCGATTTTTTGAACACTCCAGATGTCCATTCCTCCAGCACCCCCTTCACGGTTACTAGAAAAATAAAGTACATCTCCTTCAACTGAAATAGAAGGATGGACCGTATTATATTCTCTGTCATTGAAAGGCAGGCTCGTAATATTCACCCATTTTCCAGCAACGTTTTCAGCTTCGTAAATTGACATTTTTGTAATCCCGTCTTTTGCTTTGATCCTCTTTCCGTTTTTAGTACTATTTCTAGTAAAAAAAATGGTTTCTCCAGTACGATCAAAAGTAAGTGGTCCCTCGTGGACGGTACTTAATAATTCTATGGAGAATGGTTTGGGAGGTAGTAATAAACCATTTTCTTCTCTTTTACTTTGGAAAATAGACATTACATTTTTATTGATCCGCTTGTCTTTCATTTTAAAGCGTTTATTGGACACTTTGGTAGAAATGAAAACAATACCATCTTCGTAAAAAGCCGGACTGTATTCTAGTTTGTCAGAATTAATGGTGGCTTCGTTATTAATAAATACTTTTTTTTCTTCTTCTGTTTCCTGAGCGGAAACGGAAAATACCAATAAGGTAAGAATGAAAGTTGAAAAAAAGTGTTGAAAAATATTCATATTCAATCTTTTAAAATGCTAAGAATTTGGTTCTTACTGATCTTGTTTATTAGATTAGAAGAAAAATCTTGGATTTGCAATATCATTGCGTTCTTTAAGAAAATCATAACGAATTAAGGCTTCAAAACTTCCATTATTATAATCACTTAAAGCACTTAATCCTAAATCATATGAAACTCCAAATCCGAAACTATTATATTGAAACATTACAAGTGCGTCAATTGACTCACCGGCCCCATCGCCGCCCAGTCTATAACTGATCCCTGCTGTAATTCTCTTATCGTAAACGAAACTCAAATTGAAATCGAGGTCCAAAGGAGCATTTTTAACACGTTTTAACAAAACGGCAGGTTTAAGATCTACCTTACTGCTGATAGGGACTAAGGTTCCTGCCATGACGTAAAGGTGCGGTACCTCTTCAGCTGTTTCACGGCTAGTTGGATTAATACCAAATTCATTTGGGTAAATAGAGGGTACACTAATACCAAAATACATCTGTTTATGGCTCAAATAGATTCCAGCACCAAAATTCCCAGTGTATTTATTTTGGGCATCATCTGCGGTTATGGAAGGATCATTGTTTTGTTGAACCCTAACCGAAGGATCAGAGAAATCTATATTGAAATTTCTGACGTTACCTTGAATTCCAAAACGGAACGAAGTTTCCTTATTAATCTTAATATTATAAGCATAGGCCATAGAACCATTCCAAACATTGTGAATTCCATGTGTATGATTAGCGACACTAATACCTAGACCTACTCGGTCTCCAAACAGAGGAGTATTAAATGAAAGTAGTTTGCTGGTAGGAGCTTTTTCAAAACCCAACCACTGTCCTCGATATAATGCCTGAAAAGAGGTAAGTCCCCGGGCACCAGCATAGGCAGGATTTAAAACCAGTTGGTTGTACATAAACTGGGTGTATTGATTTTCTTGCTGACCGTAGGCGGTCATGGTACAGCAGACGATCAGGAGAATTAACAATTTTTTCATTATTCAAAATTTTTATAAAGAAAACCATAAAGTGGCTCCTTTTTTTTAATTAATTTTTAAAATTAGTCGGAACTTGTTTTTATGGCCTTAACGGTGAACCGTTATGTAACCACGATCAACAGAACCACCAGATTCTTTGGTAAATAAATAATAGAAAGTTCCGTCAGTAACGGGCTCACCATTATAAGTACCGTCCCACCATACGCCATTTCCATATGGTCTACGAAGATAAATTTCGTCTCCCCATTGGTTGTAAATTATCATTTCTGCATCTGGGAAATCTTCTCCACGGAGACAGTTAATGATTAGCTCATCATTGAAACCGTCACCATTTGGTGAAATCAAGGATGGTACTATACAACTAGTATCCTGTAATTCAATGGATATAATGGCTTGACTACATAGATCAGCACCATCACATTCATAGCAAATTTCATATTGAAACTGATTAAGGTCTACAAAACTTTCGTTGACAGTGAATAGGAAGGTGGAATTAGCTTCATTAAAAGTAATGACCCCATCATTTGGTTGTGTAACAGCACGAACACTTGGAATTACATTATTTGTAATCTCATCGTTTACCAAGAAATCAATACCAATTTCAGTTGTACCACTATTGATGGCTACAAAATCATCGTTTGCTACTGGAGCTCCAATAACGTTGATGGTAAACATTGCAGTGTCAGATGTACAACCGTCCTTTGACAACCAATACATGATTACACAGCTTCCAGGATCAACTGGAGTAATATTGGCTATGTTATCATCTTGATTGATAAGGATGGTACAACCAGCCTCTGCCACCCAATTAAATTCTAGGGTAGGGTCAGTAGTCGCCGTTCCAATTAAATTGCAATTGTCTCCCACACAAATACCTTCGTCACCGCAATCAGAAAATATACTTACATCAGGGATATTAACGGTAGAAAGCATAACCGTATCCGAAGTAGTACAATTGTTGTTATAGGCCGTAATAATATAATTACCAGATACAGGATTATCTAAAGTTGGCTCTGTAATGGAAGATGTGAATCCATTGGGACCATTCCACCTTACACTATCTGGATTTGGAGAATTTGGCTCGAAAGCAACTAATAATTGTACATTGGCATTACATCCTTCACCACTCGCACTAGCATCAAAAGCGGGGGAATCTCGGATATCATTAATAGTAATAGTAGCGGTCGATTCACAATTGTCAGCTAATCGGCACACGACGGTATAATTTCCAATATTTATACCTGGCGTAATATCAGTTACCATTAAAGTGCTTCCACTGACGGTGTTTCCTAGAGGAAGCGTCCATTCGTAGGTTGCGCCAGGAATCGAATCCACACTAAGGGTAAAGCTATCTCCAGTACAATATTCTCCAGTTCCTCCAGAGATATTTATATCGGTTAAAGGATTAACTGTTATGTTAAATCGGCAAGTATCACTAACATTTGATCCGTCGGAAAGAACAAAACCAAAGTTTGTTGCCATGCCGATTGGGACCAAGGTGCCATTCATCGGTCCTTCAATTTGCGTTGGCATTCCAATTGGGCAGTTGTCTGCTCCTTCAGGAAGATTGAACGTTACAAATACACTATCACAATTATTGTTGGCAACAATACTGTTTACTATTCCAGGGGTTCCGCTAACAAGTTCTCCATCTAGATTCATTACAATATCATCTGGGCAGGTAATGGTTGGAACATATTGATCTTCTACGATTACGTTAAATAGACAAGTACTTTCGTTACCACTATTATCCATCGCTGTACATGTTACAGTAGTGGTTCCTACGTTGAAGAAATCACCAGGATTTTCGGAGCAAATAACAACTACGTTATCTGTACAATTATCAAAGGCCATTGGAAGGTTAAAGGAGTTTACGATGGTTCCACACTGGTCTGCCTCGGTAGCAAAAGCTAAAACGGTTGAAGGACAGAATAATGAGGGTGGTGTCGTATCTCGCACAGTTATGGTAAAATTACACGTTGCTTGATTTCCTTGAGCATCAAAACCCAGATAACCTACGGTGGTTTCGCCTAGTGCAAAAGTATCACCTGGCATAAAGGTAGGACTGTTGATAAAGGCTTCTGAACAAGCATCTGTAATGGTAGGCTCCTGCCAAGTGTAGACTGCTCCACACATTGAAGGAGAAGCAATAATTATCGTATCCGTTGGACAGTTCATAATAACCGGAGGATCAGTGTCTCCATTATCGACTTCAATGATAAATGAACAAAATGAGTTATTTCCTTCTTCATCTGAAAATGTATAAACTACCGTAGTCGTAATGAAAAAAGTATCACCTGGGCTGTGCGAATTAGCAACATTTACAGCCCCACAGTTATCCGTAACGGTTGGAATTGTCCAAGTCGCGACTGCTCCACAAATTTCATTTACTGGAGTAGTAGTCAAATCTGCGGGAGGGCAATTAGTAACTACCGGAGCAATGGTGTCGCGTATTTCAACTTGGAAAATGCAAAACCCGTGATTACCAGCACTATCTAAAGCGGCGTAAGTTACGGTGGTAATTCCTTGATCGAAAAAGTCGCCAGGGTTATGAGTTGGAATTAATGTTTCAATCCCACAATCATCGATAATTACTGGGACATCCCAGGTAACCGACGTTCCACAATTATTTGCATCTGCAAAAAGTAAAATAGGGCCTGGACAACTGATCGTGGTTGGGCCCACGCTATCAACTGTGACAACAAAAGTACAAACGTCTGTAGTACCTAGTCCAGTAGCATTATAGGTGACCAGCGTCGTACCCGTATCAAAAATTTCTCCAGATGCTGATCCATTACCACCGGTTATGGTTCCTTCATGATTGAGGCTGTAAGTTACTGTTACATCATTCTCGTCTGCTAAAAATATTGGATCAATACCTGTTACAATTGGGGTACAAGAGAAAAAATCTTGTGGACATTCAATCAAATCTTCTGGACCTGCTTGAATCACTGTAACTGAGAAAGTACAACTCGCTTCATCATTGGTATCATTAACTGTTCCAGTAACGATTGTTTCTCCTATTGAAAATCCAACGCCAATTGGTGCGGAAACTGGGAAAGTTATCCCATCTACCGTATAGGTATAAGTTAAATCGTCACTACAATTATCTACTCCCATTGGAACATCTAAAAAGATAGTCGCAGAAGTATCTCCGGCAGGGATAGTTACCTCAATATCTTGAGGACAAGTGACACTTGGAGTTTCTGTATCACCAACTTCAATTATTATTTCACAGGTAGTACTATTACCGGCTGCATCACTCACCGTATAGGTAATGAATGATTGTCCAACTGGAAAAGTTTGAGGTTGAACTAAGCCGATTCCTGTAGCAGTAACCTCCCCAGTAATGTTGTATCTGACCTCATCTACCGCACAGTTATCTGAAAAGGAAGTTGGTTGTAAACTAAAGTCTACGAAAGCACTACATACGCCTGGATCATTAGGAATCACATCGGTAGAAGGACATACTAAATCAGGTGCTTGCGCATCGTTTACAATGACGTCTAGTCCGCAATTGGATTCGTTTCCGCTACCATCATAAGCTCGGAATCGGACGACGGTAGTTCCAACAGGAAAGTTGGCATTAAAACTCGTAGCTCCAGCAGGAAAGCGTGTAACAATGCCATTTATTTCGTAAGTTATGGAATCAATACCAGAGCAGAAATCTTGCACTTCTGGAGCTGGAACGGTTACATTAGCCCCACAAATATCATTGTCGTTATCAACAACTAATTCTAAGCAACCACTCAAAAGAGTAGGGCCTTGTGTATCTACGGTTTGAGAACCCATCTCTGGAAGAAAGATGACATCGTTATCAATGTCCACAGGTCCATTAACATCCTCAACCATAATTTGTAACCCGGGACCAATATCCTCGATTAAGGTTAAAGGAAAATTTACTTCACCAACTAAAAGAAATTTTAGGGTGAGTAGTTTGGTTCCGTCTGTCAAGGTAACTGGATTTGGTCTACTCCAAGCGTACCAGATATGGTTTGGAGAAAGATTAGGATTTGGAGGCCCACCTGCACCTGGAACTTCTTTGGTACCGCTGATAAATTCTAGCGCCATAGTATCATAACGGATACCCATTTGGATTTGAGTGACATCGTTAAAATTATTGGTTAGTAAACAGTATGTAACGGTGTCTGTTGCACAATCAACTGTGATAGTAGGCTCAAATTCTAAATCTTCTGGTGCATTCAATTGATTAACCGTAACGGTAAAAGAACAATTACTTTCGTTTCCTGCTGTATCTGTGATGAGATAAGATACCGTAGTTACACCAACAGGAAAACTCAATCCGCTGGCGTCATCGTTGCCGCTATCTCCATTATCTGTGGTATAAGTAATCGATTCACCAGGACAATTTTCAGTAAATCCTAATGGAGCGATATTATTAACAATAACACTATTTTGGCCAGCAGGTGCATCTACCTCGACATTTAAAGGGCATGCAACAGATGGAAGTTCTCCATCTTCAATAGTTACTGTAAACATACAATCGCTTGGATTACCATTCCCATCATATGCTGTGATAGTTACTATAGTCGATCCAAGATCAAAATTTTGAGAAAATTCGGTAGCTCCTGGATCAAGAAGAGTGGTTACTCCATTGATGGTGTAAGTCATCGAATCAACACCAGAACATTCATCAGTTGCAACAGGAGTGGTGATGACAAGTCTAGCACCACAATCTCCGGCATCAGCATCGGTTGTAATATTTTCACAAGCTCCTGTTAAAGTAGGACCGACTTGGTCAACAATGGTAACTACATCTGGAAGAAGAAAATAATCTATGCCTCTTGTTAAAGGGGTAGCCATTCCTTCCATGCTCACTTGAACTGGAGTAATAGGAGAGAAATCGTCAATGGTAATTAATGGAGAAACTAAGTCACCAACAATATTAAAATTAACGGTTAGAATTTTTGACCCGTCCGGCAAGGTAGTACTAACAGGATCGTTTGGTCCAGCTACAGGATGTGCCCATGTATAAAAGGCCGCATCAGGAAAAATATTTGGATTAAAGGTTCCAGTTCCCACTAAATCTCGATTAAAACTTACATATTCTAAAGCAGAAGTATCATAAAAAATACCCATCTGATGAGAAGTAATACTATCGAAGTTATTGACTATTAGGCACATTACTGCCGTATTATTATTACAATCAAAACTAATCGTCGGAATATATTCGAGCGGACCCCCGTTAGGAGGGGTTATTCCATCAACGGTAACATCGAAAGAACAACTAGTCGGATTATTACTTGCATCGGTAGCAGTGTAAGTTACCGTGGTGGTACCAGGATTAAAAAAAGTACCACTAACGTCTCCATTTCCACTTCCAATCATAACACCACCAGTTTCTAAAGTATAGGTGGTATTGAATGAGCTACAATCGTCTGTAACCACTGGAGCTAAGTTTCCAACAATAGTACCGCCGCCTGAAATGATTGTATCATTTGGACACGTAATTACTGGAGCAGTAATATCAGATACGGTAATAGAACCATTATTAAATTGTGAAGGAACGTTTTGTAAAAGTTGACCATTTCTAAAACCAGAAACTTCTACGATTCCTCCAGGAATAAGTGGAGGTATAAATTCAATGTCTGAAGTCCCACCACCATTTGGAGCGAAACATAATTCGATGATAGAAGTTCCGTCATTCAGATCAAGAGAGCCACTTGAACCTCCCCAAAGAAACCCTAGTCTACCTTCTGTAGTTTGACTTGGATTAAAGAATTCTTGTGGAGGAAGGGTAGTCGTCCAAGAATTAATCTGCATAATGGCCGTATCCCATTGCATCGCAAATTGCATATTGATAATGGAATCAAAATCGGTAACATCAATGGTCACACAGAATTCATTGGTTGCACAACTAAAGGTTCCTCCATTCGCAGTAAAGGTGGTGGTTTGGGCCTGAGTTGAGTAACAACAAAGAAGCAGGAAGCAAGATATGCTGGTAATTATATTACGCATAATTATTTTTTTTGTAAAGCGGAAAAGCAGTGATAAACCGCATAGGATTCATACTGCCATCAATGACATGGCTAAATAGATTGAATAGTCTGATAATGGTATTATCGGTTTTTGGCATAAACAGGTGATTGTTCAAGTCAAAATTGTTTAGAAATTAGCGCAAAAGTACAAAGTAATTCTACAAATACATTTGTGAATCAAAAGAGCTGCATTGCGTTATTTTCGGCAGCTAGAAAGTGCCACTGTTGTCAAAAACCGGATCGAAAAGAATTAAACATTTTACGGTGTTAGGTATAAAATGTTTCATTAAGCGTTTTGCTGTTCTGTGCTTATGAAAGAATTAGTTCCCGGGATTTTGACAAATATCAATAAGGAAAATTCCAGGGTGCAGTATTTTTTGCACCCTGGCTTTTTCTATTCGGTAATGCTCATTTAATCAATGAGGATCATTTTCTTAGTTGCGGTAAAGTCTTCCGTTTTCAACTGGTAGTAAAGTACACCAACAGATGGTAATTCACTAGCAGTAACGGTGATCTGATTATAACCTTTCTGGTAAGTGTCTGCAAAAGATTTGAGAACCTTTCCAGAAACATCCATAATGTTTAGTGTACCGGTAGTTTCTGATGGCAGATCAAATCCGATAACTGTTTCACCACGGAATGGGTTAGGTGTATTTTGATACAATTGGTAATCTTTAGCAAAGACGGGTTGTACAAATTCTAACTTAACATCCATTGCTTCTGATACTTCATTATAAGCAACTGCTTTGAAATTCTCTAACTCAGAAATACTCAGTAACGACTGGAGTGTTCCAGCATTGCGTAGTGCTTCAAAAGAAAGGTCAAATAAGGCAGCTTGGAGTGCTTCGGAAGTTGGAGCTCCATTATACCAAGTAAGCACTAATTGCCCTTGATCGGTTAGTGTGGTTCCTACTTTAGCATTTCCGTCAAGCTCTAAGGTTTCTGTTCCAATGTATCGTAATACTTGTGGATCGAAATTCAAAATAAACTGGTAACCAATAAGTTGCTCAAAGTTTCTAGCATTTAAAGTAAGGTTATAAACTTCACCTGATACTACGGCTTCATCTTTAATCGTGAAGATTAAATCCTCTTCACGAGTATCACCGTCTTCGTTCAATACCTGTGGATCAGCAATGGCACCTGCTACATCTCCGATTTTCACACCAATAAAGTTATTACTCAA
>CAZYAC010000153.1:0-11540 GCA_964645475.1 uncultured Saprospiraceae bacterium
TTTGTCCGTAGGGCAGGTATAAAAGTTCGGCCCTATCTTACTCTACTCGATTGAAAAATTTCAAAGTCAATTCTATGCTTCGGGTTCTATTTGGCTTTCCGGATCAATTGTCTTGGCTACATTTTCTGCGGTTTCTGTAGTAGTAGCTTCAGTCGTTGGTGCGTCTTCTGACGAGGTCTCTTCTGCTACGGGGGTGATCGCTGCTGCGGCCTCAGGACTGGTTCCATTAAGTTCTTCAGAATTAAAAACGCCACGGTAAAATAAGATAATACTGGCCACGCCTACTGTAATGGATACATCGGCCACATTAAATACCGGTCGGAAGAAAAGAAAATTATCTCCTCCCCAAAAAGGGAACCATTCTGGAAAATGTCCCCTGAATAAGGGGAAATAGAACATATCTACGACCCTTCCATGCAAAAAGTCTGCATAACCTCCACCCGCGGGCAAAAACTCCGCTACGGCGGTGTATCGGTTGGATTCAGAGAAAATTAATCCGTAGAAAGCACTATCAATGATATTACCAATCGCTCCAGCCAAAATAAGTCCAGCACTAATCAAAAAGCCCAAAGCTACCTTTGATTTAATGAGGGTGCGTAAATAGAAGGAGAGAAAAATAACAGCGATGATTCGAAAGATACTAAGACCTAGTTTCCCCCAGTTTCCTCCAAATTCAATTCCGAAGGCCATACCCGGATTTTCTACAAAATGGAGCATTGACCAGTTACCGATGAGTGGAATTTCCTCTCCATAGGTCATATTGGTTTTTACCCAGATTTTTAACGCCTGATCTATTATCAGAACGAATAAAATAACCGAAATAACTTTAGCTGATCTACTCAAAATTTTAATTTTTTGGCAAGGATACGCAATTCGAAACCTAGCGATCATATTTATGATATGCTACGCCAACGATCTAATAAACGTCTGAAGTTGGAAATTAGTTAAAAAAATGGTGATTATAGCTGGTACCATAATCACCATCCGGTTCAATCACCGCTATTCCTTAAAGAAAAATCTATCGCTTATTTTTAGCGTCGATGCTAAGTGTAGCGTGTGGAACAGCTTTTAGCCGTTCTTTCGAAATCAGCTTCCCACTTACTCGACAAATTCCGTAAACTTTGTTTTGAATTCGCAATTTTGCGTTTTCTAAATGCTGAATGTGTTTACGTGAACGACTAGCCAGCGTACTGATTTGTTCATTCTCAACGGAACCAATACTGTCATCCAAACCTTTGGATTTTGAATCCGCATTATCTGAACTATCTGAAAGTTGCTGAACATAAAAGTCCAATTGCTTCTTTGCTTCTGATAATTTTTGCTCAATTAGCAATTCAAACTCCTCTAATTCGCTATCAGAATAGCGTGTTTTTACTGCTTTCTCACTCATGGTAAAAAATTTAGTGTTAACAAAATAGTCTGGTTTATATAACCAGAGTAGAAGCTGTTTAATATTTCTTAAACTACTTCATAACTAAAAGATGCCTCGTTTTGCTTTTCAGGTGCAAAAATACGGCAAATCCGGTCAAATAAAAAATATTTAGTAACTGGTAAGGAGTATCACTTAATTGTTTTACACTCAAAGCTTATTAAGTTATCTTACTTAAGCACGTACTTAGCCTAACCATTACATAAATTTTGCATTCGGCCCTAAGAGAGAATTCATCCAAATATGCTGCCACATAGATGAAATTTATCCTAACATTCCCCCATAACGCTCTCCTAGCTAAAAATTGGCCCGATTTTTATATGTTAATAAAGTGTAATACAAACATCGCCTACTTACTGATGAACTGTGAGAAAACTCCGTAGTAAGTGCTTGGGCTAATTGTTAACCCATTAAATCACCTACTATGTTGAAACGCATTGTAAATGCAGCATTGCTGTGCCTTTTGAGCCTATCCGGCTTTTCCCATTCCGAGATTAATGTTGAAAATTCCACCCTTGCCTTTATTGAGCTACAAAGCGATATGGCGGTTAGAGAGATGTGGCGCACGGGTATTCCCGCAAGTATCACCTTGGCTCAGGCTATCGTAGAATCCTCTTGGGGTAAAGGTCCACTCGCATTAAAAGGTAATAATTACTTTGGGATAAAATGTAATAACAACTGGAACGGAGGAACGATGTATCAAGAAGATGATGATTATAAAAATGGAAAACTAGTTCCCTCCTGTTTTCGAGTGTACGCATCCGTAGAAGAATCCTACGTGGATCATTCAAATTTTTTGCTAGAAAGGGCTCGTTACGCTGATTTATTCAAACTATCTAGCACTGATTATAAAGGATGGGCAAAAGGATTAAAAGCCGCTGGATACGCTACAGATCGTCGCTACGCCGAAAAGCTGATCGAAAAAATTGAGGCTTATCAACTCTATCAGTATGATCGGATCAAACAGAATTTTAATGTAGAGAGCGGGTTAGCAACGCATTATAGTGGTTCGGCTACGCCAACCTTTGTTTCGGAGCCGGTAGAAGTGCCTGCTGCTTTTGAACTTCCAGACGATTATGTTCCCAATTACTATGGGGTTAATACAGAAAAAACACCTGTTTCTAGAAAAAAAGAACCGATGCCAGCGGTCAGTACCGAGGCTCGACACGCAGTTGCGCCTGAGCGACCCGTAAGAAATAAAAACCGACAATAGACCGAGTACGAAGTACTTAGTTAAATTTTTCAGTTTGATAGAGTGGATTCACACTCAGAGGCTGTCCCAAAACCAATTGTTGGCGGTATAAATCCCGCTTCGAATTAGATAGCAGTGAAGTGAAAACTAAAAAATGTTTAGTTTTATGTAATTGCCGAATAATAAATTCCGTATTTTGGCAAGGGAATTTTGGTTCAAGATGAGGCGAAAAATGTAGGGATAGCCTAGCTATCGCGAGGCTTTTCAACGAAATATTGAATCAAAATTCCCAGCCATAAATCGGAAAATTATTGTTTGATAATTACAATACTTCACTGCTTTATCTTTGTAGTCTAACAATCCTCATTTCATTTGAATCGTACCTTTCTGATTAATGTGCTTTTTCTGATTAGCATCAATGTGTTGATCAAGCCATTTTATTTATTCGGTATTGATCGGGTTGTACAGAATACGGTTGGTAAAGAAGTCTACGGGCTTTATTTTGCCATTATCAATTTTACCTTTCTACTACAAATTATTAGTGATTTTGGTATTCAGAGTTACAATAATAAAAATATAGCACAGCACCGTAATCTACTCGGTAAGTATCTTCCTAATATTCTCATGCTAAAGGCTATTTTGGCTGCCTTGTATCTACTAGTAATCTTTCCAGTAGCTTGGTTGCTGCAGTACGAATGGTCGATCTTTCCTATGATTTTTGCCATTGGAATTAATCAAATCCTGATAAGTCTACTATTTTATATGCGATCTAATGTATCCGGACTCGGACTCTATCGCACAGATAGTTTGTTATCTGCTATGGAAAAACTACTGATGATCATAGTCTGTGGAACCTTGTTGTATGTCCCGGCTTTCAAAGAAAATTTTCGTATTGAATGGTTTATCTACGCTCAGATGGGCGCTTTATTGGCGGCGACCCTCACCGCCTATTTCATTGTACGTAAACATCTACCAGAGATCAAATGGCGCTATAATCCACTTTATTTACGGGTCATTTTACGGGAGAGTTATCCCTATGCCCTAGTTCTATTTTTAATGACTTTTTACACAAAAATCGACGGGGTAATGATTGAACGAATGCTTTCAGATGGACGGTCAGAGGCCGGCATCTACGCCTCTGGTTACCGATTGTTAGATGCAGCGAATATGACTGGATTTTTATTTGCAAGTTTATTGCTGCCTATGTTTTCTCGGATGTTAAAGATGAAAGAATCTATCCGACCTTTATTTAAGTTGAGTTTTTTACTAATCTGGGCAATTTCTATTTCAGTAGCCGCGCAGTGCTGGTTTTTTCGCAATGAGATCACCATGTTGTTATATAGTGAGGCTGATGAATATTGGGGGACCGTCTTAGGGTATTTGATGCTGACGTATGTAGCGGTTAGTGGTACTTATGTTGCTAGTACTTTGATTACCGCAGAAGGTAAACTGATGCGAATGAATAAGATATTTTTAGTAGGTATTATTTTGAATGTGATTTTAAATTTTTTCTTAATTCAACGAAACGGAGCTGCTGGAGCTGCTATTGCCACGATTATAACACAAGGATTTGTTTTGTTAGCGCAGCTATTACTAATAATAAATCTTTTTAATTTAAAAATTAAGTTTGGGATAATTCTGAGAGTGATAATTTATGCACTATTAGTAACGAGTGTCGCTTGGTGGGCTTATACTTATTGGCCGGGAGACTGGTGGTGGAAACTGGCTGGTAGTAGTCTTATTTCGATAATTTTGTCTCTTGCTTGTGGCATGATTAGCCTTCATCAGTTAAAAAGCTTGAAATAACCATCAAATTATCTACTTTTGTTGAAATTTTAATAAATTATGCAGCGGAAGGAGCATCTTTTAGACGTGGTTCGGGTCTTATATAAATGGAAAATATTTATTTTCATCGTCTGTTTAATTGCAGCGATTGGTAGTATAATTTTAGCACTGTCAAAAGATAATTATTATCAATCATCGACCTTGTTTTATGCGACTAACCATGATTTATCCAAGCCTAATCCTATTGGTAATACTGGGAAAACCACCTACTACTATGGAAGTAGCGAAGACATGGATCGACTGATGACCTTGTCGGAGTCGGATCTCTTAGCAGATTTTTTAATTGATAGTTTTCAGCTGTATCAACATTACGGGATTGATACTTCGGATGTGAAGAAGAACTTTCGAGTGATGGAAATTTTTCGGTCTCAGTATAAAGTACTTAAAACGAAACACGACGCCATTGAAGTTCTGGTAGAAGATATTGATCCAGCTATGGCGGTAAAAATTGCTGACGCTGCCCGCATAAAGATAAATTTGCTGGCCCAAGAAATGATCAGAAAAAGTCAGAAACAACGGATGGCTATGATGGAAATGAATATCCGTAGTCGTGCCGTAAAACTTGATTCTGTAGAAAAAGCATTAGTTATCAATCGAAACAAGTATGGTATTTTCAATCCAGCGACCCAAAGTCGAGATCTACCTGAATTATTATTGCTTAAAAGAGGTAAACTAAACGAAGAAAAAGGGCGATTAGAAGAATTGAAAAAACATTCATCTGTCCCTCGGGATACCATTATTTTTAGTACCGCGCGGATCAAAGGACTAGAAAAGCAAGTGACAGATTTGAAAAGACAGGTTGCCTTATTTACGGAGGGATTTTCAGATTATGAAGTCTTGTATAGAGTACATCAAATCCAAAAAGATGAGATGGCTTTTGAAGGTCAGCGTCTCAAACAACTTCAAGCTGCCTACAATAGCGAATTTACAGCCCTTCATGTCATTGAAAAAGCAACAATACCACGCGACAAATCTCGCCCTAAGCGTTCTATTATTATTATTATTTCCGTTTTATTGGCTTTTGTTCTTAGTTGCATTGCTGCACTAATTACCGATACCTACAAAAGTATAAATTGGCAGGAGGTGCTCAATGGATAAGCTGCTGGCTCGTTGGAATATCCAAGCACAGGATGTTTTTATGTACAGTTTTGCCGCCCTGACTTTGGTCAGTATCTTTACCGCTATTCGTTATCATATCAATATTATTGCGCTCTTTCCTTTTGGGGTATTGGTTGCCTATCTTTGCGTAGTAGATTTTCGAAAAGTATTTTTTCTCCTTCTTTTTAGCTTACCATTTTCAATGGAAACAGAATTGCCTGGAGGTTTTTCTACGGATTTACCCTCTGAACCTTTAGTGCTGATTTTATTAGGGGTCTATCTTCTTTTTTTTATTAAAAATCTATCCTCATTTAAACGCCATTTTTTTTACCATCCGTTGACGATTTTGTTGGGATTTCATTTCTTATGGACTACCATTTGTGTTTTTACCTCAAGTGATAGTTTTGTCTCACTCAAATTTTTATTAGCCAAATTCTGGTACATTATCGTCTACTTTTTCATGGCTGGATTACTATTAAAAAATAAGAAGGCTTTTCGAACCATGATTTGGGGTGTATCCGTTTCTTTATCCATCACCATAATCTATGTCATGATTCATCATGCCGGACATGGATTTAGCTTCGACTCCATCAATTTATCCGTAGGGCCTTTTTATCGAAATCATGTAAGTTATGCTGCGATCATGGCGTTGTTCGTGCCATTCATATGGTACCTTACAATGAATTATCCCAAAGGAAGTACGGAACGAAAATTTTTATGGAGTATTCTAGTAGTCGTACTATTAGGAATTGTTCTTGCTTATACGAGAGCCGCCTATTTGGCATTGATAGCTGCTATCGGAGCATACTGGATCATTCGGTTTCGAGTAATCAAGTTGGTCTTAGTCGGAGCCGTTATAGCGAGTATATTTTTTACTAGCTATCTATTAGTTGATAACCAATACATTGAGTATGCTCCTAGCTATGAAAAGACTATCGCCCATAAAAATTTTGACAACCTAGTAAGTGCTACGGCTAAAGGAGAGGATGTTTCTGTGATGGAACGTTTTTATCGTTGGATAGCAGGAGTTTATATGATACAAGAAGAGCCAGTTTTTGGGTTTGGACCTGGGAATTTTCATAATTTCTACAAAGGATATACCATCAATAGTTTTAAAACCTACGTGAGTGACAATCCCGAAAAATCAGGTATTCATAGCTATTTCCTAATGCTTGGAGTAGAACAGGGTATTCCTGGAATTATCTTTTTTGTATTGATACTTTTTTACTTTTTCTATCGAGTCGAAATTGTCTATCATCGGGAAACAGACCCATTTATTCAGGGGATAGTCATGGCAGTTTTTATGTGTATGATCGTCATTAGTTTACTATTACTTCTTAATGATATGATCGAAACTGATAAAGTTGGTTCTTTCTTCTTCATTTGTTTAGCTATCTTGGTCAATATTGATATTCAACAAAGTAAAAGAACGGAGACTAACACGCTTTTAATAAAATAAAGAACAAATAATGATTCGCAGGCACAAGAGAAAATTATGTTGAGAAACGAATTAATTTCCAGAATTGAAAACGTAGAAAGGATTGCCTCCGCATCCAAGTTTAGAAGAATGCTGGTGCATCCTCTTAAATATTTTAATGCGATTCTTTTTCGTGAATTAATTTACAAGAACTCAAAACGGGAAAAGGAAGTTGTTAGTGGTACATTTTTTAAAACCCCAATGCATTTACTATTACCTTCAAGTACAGATATATATTTGACAGGGGGGAAATCTCACGATTCAGAAATACGTCTTGCTAAGTTTTTAATCAATCAATTAGGAGATGGTGATACTTTCATTGATGTAGGAGCGCATTATGGTTATTTCTCTTTATTGGCTTCTAAACTGGTAGGAGACTTAGGAAAAATACTTGCATTTGAAGCATCCCCTACAACCTATGCTGTCTTTCATAAGAATGTTGATAGGGTCGATAATATTATTAGTCATAATTTAGCTGTTTCTGACTCAAATGCACACTTAAAGTTTTATGAATTTCCAAACCTATATTCTGAATATAATTCTTTGGATGTTGAACAATTTAAGAATGAAGAATGGTTTGCTAAATACAAGCCGAAAGAAGTAAATATCAGAAGTATTGTATTAGATGATTTTTTAAATGATGAAAAATTAAACCCTAAAATTATTAAGATTGATGTAGAAGGAGCAGAATTCAAAGTTATTAAAGGAGCAGAAAATTTTTTACAAAAGAATACTCCTTCCATAGTGCTTGAATATTTGTCAGATGAAAGAGGAAATAAAGCACATGTAGAAGCTGAAAGATTATTAAAGTCCTTAGGATTTCAAACGTATATAATCGATAGCTTTGGCAAACTCCAACTGGTTGAATCAGTTCCATCTTATATAAAGGATAATGGAATGGAATCGGATAATATTGTATTTGTGAAGAGAAGCAATAATTAAAAGAAGCATACCTCCTAAAATCTAAATACTATGAAAAATTTCCTCCTTATTTTATTCGCCGTATCTTTTTTTGCAGCATGTAAAACAACGCAACCCATCCTCAATACACCTATAGCCAAAACCGTCGCGTCCTACACCAACAACCTGAAAAAACAAAATGGTTTTTTTAATTTTTATCAGGATGACAAAAAAGGTAAAATTTTACTGGAAATTGAAAAACTAGATCAGGAATTTCTCTACGTCAATTCTCTTGCTGCTGGCGTTGGTTCCAATGATATTGGATTGGATCGTGGACAGTTGGGCGACAATCGAGTAGTTCGGTTTACACGTTCTGGAAATAAGATATTACTCATTCAATCTAATTACGATTACCGCGCAGTCAGTGAAAATATCGCAGAGAAAAATTCCGTTCGAGAAGCTTTCGCTGAATCGGTTTTATTTGGGTTTGAAATTATAGTGCAAACAGGTGATAAAATTTTGATTGATTTGACGCCCTTCTTGATGCAAGATGCACACGGAGTTAGCAATACCCTGGCACGGAATGGAGAAGGTAATTTTAAATTAGATTCCAAACGTTCGGCGCTTTATTTTCCTCGGGTAAAAAATTTCCCCAAAAATACAGAGTTTGAAGCAACGCTAACTTTTACTGGAAAACCAAAAGGACGCTATCTGCGACAAGTAGTCCCTACTCCTTCGGCAGTGACGGTTCGTCAACATCATTCGTTGGTGGAACTACCGGACGACGGATACAAAAAAAGAGTGATGGATCCTCGGAGTGGATACTTTGGAATCAGCTATCAGGATTACGCCACACCAATTGCTTCGCCGCTTGTAAAAAGATATATCGTACGACACCGACTAGAGAAAAAAAATAAAGAAGCCGCGACGAGTGAAGCGGTAGAACCAATTATTTACTACCTCGATCCAGGTGCGCCCGAGCCAGTCCGGTCCGCTTTACTAGATGGAGCTCGATGGTGGAATCAGGCCTTTGAGGCGGCGGGATACCGAAATGCTTTTCAGGTGAAAATTTTACCAGAAGATGCCGATCCGCTTGATGTACGTTATAACGTAATCCAGTGGGTGCACCGCTCCACCCGTGGCTGGTCTTACGGTGGTTCAGTTATTGATCCACGGACCGGAGAAATCATTAAAGGACATGTTTCACTGGGTTCTTTAAGGGTGCGTCAAGATTATCTGATTGCCCAAGGACTACTGGGAAATTTGGACGGAATCACGAACGAAAATGACCCTATGCTCGAAATGGCCTTGGCGAGACTACGTCAACTATCTGCGCATGAGGTAGGCCATACACTGGGACTAGCGCATAATTTTGCGGCGAGTACCAACGGTAGAGCGTCCGTAATGGACTATCCGCATCCATTCGTTAATCTGGATGATAACGGAACACCTGATTTTTCACAAGCCTATGATGATAAAATTGGAGATTGGGATAAATTGACCATTCGTTATGGTTATGAAGATTTTTCGGCGGAAATCAACGAAAAACAAGCATTAGATAAAATTATCACAGAAGGAATTAAAAAAGGATTTCGCTATATCTCAGATCGAGATGCTCGCCCGATCGGTGGTGCGAATGCTGTTGGTCACCTCTGGGACAACGGTGCTGACCCAACCGCAGAGTTAGAACGTCTATTAAAGATACGACAGGTGGCGATGAATCGACTAGGAGAAAAAAGTATTCCAGAAGGAGCGCCTTTGTCGACCTTGGAAGAAGTATTAGTACCCATTTATCTGGCACACCGTTATCAGGTAGAAGCAGTTGTAAAATTAATTGGTGGGGTAGATTATTCCTATGCCGTACGTGGCGACGGGCAACCACCGCTGCGGAGAGTTGATGGAGATGCTCAGCTACGGGCTTTAGCAGGCATCTTAAAAACGGTAGATGCTAAAACATTAGCCTTGCCGGAAAAATTACTAAAGATAATTCCACCCAAGCCGCCAGGTTACAGTAGAGGGCGGGAGAGTTTTAAAACGCATACAGGATTGACCTTCGATCCATTAGCTGCCGCTGAGGCAGCTGCATTGACCAGCATTAAAATGTTACTGCACCCGCAGCGGGCAGCTCGCTTGGTTGAACAGCATGGCATGGAACCGAATCTGTTGGGACTGGAAACAGTTATTGATCAATTGATCGAAACGACCTGGAAAAAACAAGGGACTAAAGGCTACTTAAATATGATCCAAGGTACCACTGGAGCAGTCGTACTCAAACAACTCTTAGCATTGGCTGTCAATGACAAAGCAACTCCTGCGGTAAACGGTATCGCAATTCATAAAATAAATGAATTGGAAAAATGGCTAAAATCGGTCAGTGGACAATTGCAACCCGGTGCAGCTGAATATGCGCTGTTGATGATTGACCAGTTTCGCCGTGATCCGCAGTCATTTAAAGTACCTGCTGGCCCCGGATTACCCGACGGTTCTCCAATTGGGAGTCATCTTCAGTGTGCTCATTAATAAAGAGTATACTTGGGAAACGATGTAGTCTAAATCCTATTATTTAGAAGACTACTCTTTTTAGTAAATTGGTTTTTACCAAAATAACATCTAACGTCAGATTTTAAGTATAGAATTAGATGTCTGAAATGTAAATGGTCAGCATCCCGTCTTTTCTTCGTAAGAAAGAATAAAAATTATTAATGAGGTAGAAATTTGAATATTTAATTTTGTATTTTTCGGTCAATCAAAATAACAACTAACTATGTATTTCAATTCACAAGGTAAAGAAGCGGTTACTTACGATGCAATTGTTATTGGGTCGGGTATCAGTGGTGGCTGGGCCGCCAAAGAGTTAAGCGAGAAAGGACTAAAGACCCTAGTGCTGGAAAGAGGCCGAGATGTAAAACACGTGGCAGATTATCCGACGATGCACTTGGATCCTTGGGACATGCCCAATGGTGGAAAACCTACTGCGGAAGATTTGCGACAGCAGGGTGTACAGGCCCGAACCGGTTACACGGTCGATTACGCACGGAAACATTTTTTCGTGAATGATCTGGATCATCCCTACTCAGAAGTAAAACGTTTTGACTGGATGCGAGGCTACCATGTCGGGGGGCGATCCTTGATGTGGGGAAGACATTGTTATCGTTGGAGTGAACGGGATTTTACAGAAAATGCTCGAGATGGATTTGGGGTAGACTGGCCGATCCGATATAAGGACATTGAACCTTGGTATGATTATGTTGAATCTTATATTGGAATCAGCGGACAAGCAGAAAAACATCCTAGTGCACCAGATGGGAAGTTTTTACCTCCTTTTCAGTTAAATTGCTTGGAAAGCGACGCTAGAGAAAAAATTCAAAAAGCATTTCCCAATAGATTAATTACCCCTGGAAGAGTAGCGAACCTCAGTCAGCCACACAACGGACGAGGCGCTTGTCAGCGACGTAATCGCTGTATGCGTGGATGTCCATATGGTGGTTACTTTAGCAGTCAAGCATCGACTCTGCCAGCTGCGATGGCTTCCGGAAATATGACTTTACGTCCTCATAGTATTGTCCATGAAATCATGTACGATAAAGAAACTAAGCGGG
>CAZYAC010000154.1:0-11532 GCA_964645475.1 uncultured Saprospiraceae bacterium
CACATTTCACCCATAACGGTTCCACTATCCGTTTTATTTATTGAATCAATGAAGCGTTTTTTTAAAAAATTCACCATTTTCCTAATCTTAGCACTTGTGTTATTGATTGGTACTGCTGCCATTATTGCTGGTTTTTTTGAACAACAAATCGGCCGAAAATTAATTACAGAGATCAACCGGCAACTAGATTCAGAGTTAGCGGTAGGTGATTTTGAGCTTTCACTTCTATCTGGATTTCCAAATGCTTCTGCTAATTTACATACCGTAACGCTTGATGATAACCGAAAGGGAACGCTCATGGAAGCGGCAAATTTATCTTTCCGGTTTGGGTTGTTTAGCTTGTTTGGATCTAATATAAAAGTACATTCCGTAGTAATTGAGGACGGGGCTTTATTTGTTCATATTGATAAAAAAGGACGTACTAATTATGATATTTTAAAAAGTGGATCTGAGGAAGCGGAAGGATCTGATTTATCTATTTCGCTCAACGAAGCAGAGTTACGGGATGTGGAGGTGATTTACATTGATGATCGTGCCCAGCAAGAGGTAAAATTATTGGTAAAAGATGCGTTGGCATCGGGAGAATTTTCTAGTGAAGAATTTTCGTTGATCAGTTTTGCTAATTTAAAATCTGAATTCATCGAATTACCAGACGGTCGCTACTTAGCGGGGAAAGATCTAGATTATGACGCGCAGATAAAAGTCAATTTGACTACAGGCGTTTATGAATTAGAAAATGTAGATGTGGGGATTGAGCAGAATCGCTTTAGTGCAGATGGAACCATTACCACCAAAAAACAAGGAACCCATTTTGATTTAAATCTGGTCTCTAAAGAAAGTAGTTTAAAGACCATGATCGGGCTACTACCGGAAAGTTACCAAGACTATTTAAAGGATTTTAAAAGTTCCGGAAAGTTTGTGGTCACCGCTAAAATCGACGGCGTACTCGATCAGAAACAGACGCCCGACATGAAGGTTGATTTTAAGCTAACAGATGGACGCATCAGTGGACCGAGATTAGCTCATTCCTTAAAAGATGTCAATTTTACGGCCGCATTTGATAATAGTAAGAAAGCCAAATCTATTTTTGAAATTGCCGATTTTAAAGGCTATTTCAATCGCGAATTGATCCAATCAAAATTAAAGGTTTCCAATCTCGACAACCCTTTGATTGATTTTACGGTGGATGGTGTTTTACCACTCGCTTCGGTCCATGGATTATTGGATCATCCGGCCATCAAAAGTGGTGATGGAGAGATTGAAATAAAGAATTTTCGTCTCAAAGGAAAGTACAAAGATATGCTTAGTCCTAGCAGAATCGGCCGGGTTAAAACCTCTGGAGTTCTCGAATTTGACGACGCGGAATTAAAAATCAACAAAGAAAGAATGGTGGTTGACAAAGGCATCATTAAGCTGATCGACAACAGTATGATTTTAAAAGATTTGGAGGTTGAAGGTGCGGGAAGTAAATTTGAACTCGACGGCAAATTTGTCAATTTCCTTCCCGTCTTATTTGCAGATTTAGAGAATACGAAAAACGCGGAATTAAAATTTCAAAGCAATTTAAAAGCGGACGCACTTGATCTAGATCGATTGATAAAAATGACCAAAACCAATATTGAGGAATCGGTCGTTTCTCGTAGCGTGATAGATTCCATTCACGTAGAAGAAAATTTACGGCTGGAAAGATTTACCAAACTATTGAAAGGCAAGTTTAACGCAAAGGTCAAAAAATTTAATCATAATTATATCGAAGGAGAAAACTTTAAAGGAGTTATTGATTTTGAAAATAATGAAATGAGTATCAAGGGAAGTACCGATGCGATGGATGGCCGTTTTGTCCTAGACGGAAAGATGTTCTTTGAAGATCGACCTTATCTAGAAGGTAAGTTTATTTGTGAACAGGTGGACGTCCAAGAGTTTTTCCGACAGTCTGAAAATTTTGGACAGCAAGTTTTGCAGTATCGCCATGTAAGAGGAGATATGAATGCCAAGCTAGCTTTCAGTGCCAAGTGGGCGCCAGATGGAACTTTTTTGTATGACGATTTACGAGTCTATGGAGATGTTGATATTGAAAATGGAGAGTTATATAATTTTGAATTATTTTATGATTTCGCGAAGTACGTAAAACTCAAAGATTTAAAGCATATTAAGTTTACGCGGTTACATAATCTCTTTGAAATTCGTAAAAGCCGTTTGTATATTCCGGCCATGTTTATGCAGTCCAATGCCTTAAATTTGACGTTAAGTGGAGAACATCGTTTTGATAATAATTTCAACTATAATATCAAAATCAATGCGGGACAAGTATTATTTTCTAAGTTTAAAAAGTATAATCCAGATAAGCGGCCTCATAAAGCCAAGCGGAAAGGTTGGTTTAATTTGTACTATCGGGTCTATGGTAATATTGAAAAATATAAAACAAAATCTGATAAAAAGAGTGTGAAACGAAATTTCTCAAAATCAGACCGTAGAAAACGGACGATTCAAAAGAAATTGGAAGCAGCCTTTGGAAAAAAGATCGCGACTATCGACGAGCCCAAAGACTGGGAGGATAAATCTCCAGAGGATATTGATCCGGATGAAACATCAGATGATCCAGAATTCATCGAAGGGTTTACAGAGAACGGCGAGTTTTTGGAGGAGGCCGTTCAGATACCAGGGCAGCCGAAGAAAGATCAGCCAAAGCCGAAGAATAAACCGAAGCCCAAAGATCCTGTCATTCCAGAACCAGACTTAGGAGAAGAGGAAGACGAATTTATTGAGTTTGATCCGGATGGTGACTGACTGTTCCCGACAAAGGATGACCGAATGATCCCGAAGGGAACTGCGAAAGCGGATGGGAGGCCACGATAATACGACAAATGAGGGAACCGCAATAGCGGATGGGCTGGTGAGGATTAATGGATTTTTTGATTAGGAGATGTGTGGATGGGCAGGCATAGGCATGATAATAAACTAAAAAGAATCTCTTCCAATGACTAGTACACAGTGTACTAGACTTTATTCTAAAATAATTAGTATGCTTCCAAATGATCTTTTTGGCTTATTTACAAAAAATTTCAGCATAAAGTCTACTTAATGAGTTAACATTTGGTGAAATCTCACTTCATCATCCTTGTAGTTGTATGTATCAGGTTCCATTGGACAAACTAAATCCCATCCGCAGGTCTAAAAAGCTCTTAACAGGTCGATTTTCCCACCAATTATTCCACATTTGAGAAAGAAAAGTCAGTCCGATCTAAATTCAATTGTATTATTTTTTGGCTTATTTACCCTAAAATAGGGTAACAATAGGATAACATTCTTATAAGTAGAGGAAAAAAATCAATTTTATCAATAACTTTATAGTCAGATTCTATTAGGTAAATTTAAATTAAACAACAAACAACACATTGGTAGTCAGTAGACTCTTTTTTATTTCGCTTTTCCTCTCTATTCATTTGATGGCAAAGACTGAAAATCCGTGTCAGGTATTTAGTAACACAGATTTTAGCAACCATAAAAAATTAGCAGATGAGGTGTACAATAATACGCAGAAGCATTTCGGGATAAAATTAACCTTGAAAGAAGAAAATCTGACCGTTAAAATATGCCAAAACGAGATTCGAAATTACAGTAAAGAACAAATAGTTTTACTAATATATTTCGCCACGGTACATTACGAGCTTACCAATTTTGAAAAAGCATCTATTCTGTTTGAGGAAGTATTATTATTTAGTGAACAACTAGACTTCTGGATGGGTAGTGCTTTTGCACATGACAACCTAGGAGCGATTGCTAATCTAAATGATTTAAAGATGAGTTCTTATTTCCATTTTCAAAAATCTTTGGAAATAGGAGAGGCATATGACCAGCCATATTATAAAATAATTGCTAATTTGAATCTTGGTGTATTTAATTTTTCTATCGGCTCTTATCCCGAAGCAGAAAAATATTATAAAAGTTGTCTCGACTTCTTAGAGAAAAATCCAAATGACAATATTAAACACTGGGCTATACACCGAATGGGGGAACTCAAAAGAAATGATGACCAGCTCGAACAGGCTATTATTCTTTTTAACCTGGCGAACAAATATTGGAAGGAGACGGAGAATGAAAAAGGAATCTGTTTTACCAATTTACAATTGGGTCTGATCTATACAGAAATGGATCCTCCAAAAGCCCTAAAATACTTCAACGAAAGCTTAGAAAAAGGAGCGTTATCAGAATACACTCGATGTCAAAAAGAAGTACTAATGAATCTTGGATATTTTTATTTTTCACAAAATAAATTTTCACAAGCCTTAAATACTTTTCAAATGGTATTAGAAAATTCAAAAAAAGATGAAAGCGTTCCACGTCGTATGAATGCATATAAAGCGATCGCTAAAATTTATAGTCATCAAGGTAAATTATCAAAATCAAACGAAAGCTACGAAGCATATCTAAAAGAAAATCAAAAATATCTAGGAAAAATTTCAGACAGCAATAATAAATCTCTAGAAGATGTAGAAAGACTGATTATGCAAAAAAAAGAATATGACCTTCTGCTACAAAAAGAACGATACACAAAAGAATCGGTATATTTCCAAAAAAAGATCACTTTTTTCTCTGTCTTATCTACCCTATTGGCAGGATGGTTGGCCATCTCTTTTTTTAGAAAAAATAAAAAGAACAAAGAACAAAAAAAGGTTTTACACATACTAAACGAAAAAAACAAACAACAAGCAGAAGAGCTTACCATAGCTAAGGCTATTACCGAAAATCAGAAAAAAGATTTAGAAATTCAGATGGTAAAAAAGGCCATTGTCCTCAGTCAGCAAGGAGAGATGATAAAATCAATTGAGGAAAAGTTGGAAGAGATGAAATCTAGCAAGGACACTAATTCGATTCGTAAAAAAATATCAAAGGTAAAAGACAATAGTTTGTGGACTGAATTAAATTTACAAATTAATCAATCTAATAAAGTTTTTTTTGAAAAATTATTAGAAAATTATCCTAAATTAACACAATCAGATCTCCGCCTTTGTGCCTTTTTAAAAATGAATATGAATACCAAAGAGATTGCAAATTTGACTTTTAAAAATCCAGAAAGTGTAAAAGTAGCACGTAGTAGACTGAGAAAAAAATTAGGACTCACTCATTCTAATATCAATTTTAACACCTTTTTTAATCAGATAAAATAATCTGAAATTCTTATGAATTCAACTAAAAAAAATAAACACTATCTGTGTAAATCTGGGACGGATCAAAACGGATTGTCAGACCTTTTCGGTCTATTTGCTGATTTTCAGCAAAAGCAATATAGCGTCAACCAACCTATTTTTACTCCGATGGATCCTTCGAATAATATCTACTTTATAACGAATGGAAAAGTAAAGACCACGTACCTTTCAAGCAAAGGCCGGGCGGTTGGTTTAGATTATTATAAACGTGGAGATTTAATCAACTTAGAAGCGATCACTCAGGAAAATGGAAAAAAAATAATTGCACTTTCAAAATCTAAAAACACTTCCGTCATCATTATTGCCAAGCATGATTTTTTGAGAAAAATGAGCTTAATTCCAGAATTGCAAAAATACGTTTTAGATAAACTCTTATTATATAAGGCAAATGCCGAAAAACGAATATTGAAATTTTTAGAAATCTCCTCTCACTACCGAGTTTATGATTTTCTATACCAGCATGTGCTTAAATTTGGAGAAAAAGTAGGATACGAATACGTCGTTCGGGATCCCTTGACACATAAGGAAATTAGCGAGTACGTGGGCAGTTCTAGACAAACAGTTACTACTTCTATGAATGATCTACGTCGGGAAGGAATTTTTGATTTTAATCGCAAATACTGGATTATCCGAAATTTTGAAGGCTTGAAAAAAATTGTGGAAGAGATATGATATCATAAATTTCCCTGTTCATAAATTTTCTAAAATCGCCCCGCAGACTTCTGATAAATCACTGCTAATAAGGTTTGCCCTACTGCTCGTAAAGTTTGCTTGTCGATCACGCTCATATCATCTGCATGCGTATGCCAATAATGACCAAATCCCGTCTCCGTATCAGCAGGTCGATTGATAATGTCGATCATCGGGATACGGGCAATCTGATTGACAAATAAATGGTCGTCTACCAATTGGCGGGTCTGATCATTGACAAAATAATTTCCGTAACCCATATTTTGACTTAGCTTCCAAACCTTATCAAGTATCTGTGGCGCGTAGGCACGCGAAACTTCTTCTTTGGTAAATCTAGCTCCTTTGGAACCAACCATGTCTAGCAAAATTCCAAAGTCAGCACCATATCCTTTAATGTGCGGATTATGACTCCAATGCTGCGATCCTAAACACCAGGTTTTGATGTCTTGCCCTTTACTTTCTCCATAATCCTCTGCATCAAATAAGACGATATCTATGCCTAGGTTAATCGGATTTTTTTGAATCGTTCGAGCAATTTCCATTAACACTCCTACGCCACTACCACCATCATCCGCTCCTAAAATAGGTTCGTTTTGACGACTCACGTCAGGATCATAATCGGCAACGTGGCGCGAATCCCAGTGAGCAGCTAGCACCACCCGACGTGGATGATCTGGATTATAACTAGCAATAATATTGGTGGAATTTAGTTTGGTTCCAGTGTATGCTGTAGCGACAAAATCCTGTTCGATAACTTTAGCACCAAAAGATCTTAGCGTATTTGCCAAGTATTTTTTAGCAGCTTGATGTGCTTTCGTATTAGGAACGCGAGGACCAAATGCTACTTGTCGAGCAATGTATTGGTAAGCTGAATCTTTTTCAAATTTAGGAACGACCACGTTCTTTACCGGAGGTGGAGGAATTACTTTGGGTTCAGATTTACAGTGGGTAAAAAACAGCACAATGGCTATGATAAAGATGATGGAAAAGCTATTTTTCAACATGGTCGTTTTTTTATCTAGAATTTTGAAGGCATTAGAATAAAGTCTATTCTATGCAAAATAATACCAAGCACCTGCCATGGCTATAATATTTATGATAACCAATAGCCAAACCCAGATATTAGAACTTCCGAGTAGTTCATTTTCAACATAATTATTCACACTCGCCTTTACTTCTGTCTGAATCGACGGCAGGTTTTGAGGTGTAAATTCAGTGGTAGCCTGAATATCCCGAAGCGTACTGATAATCGGAGCACGATCCAATAGCATCGTCAAGACTCGCTTAAAACTTTTAGGTAATGGATCGTCTAATTTTTTTACAAAATCGGCGGCACCTGTTAAGGCATTACCAACTACTGCCGGACTATCGTCAATGGTTTGTTTGCCCAAGACAATCGAAGAAACCACTTTATCTATCACTTTACCAGTTACTGGATTGGCATTTTTATATAAAAATTCAATGCCTCGATCAAAGGTGTAGGATTTTATTAACCAAGCATACGCGGCAGGAAACAAGACGAGGAATGCTCCAAAAATAAGTAGGGATACTGGTGTACTGGCCAACGTAGCACCATTGAGCCATCCGCCTAAAAAGACGAAAGAGAAAATGATATTGATAATGATAGCGATGGCAAAAGGTAGAATGATTTTTTTTGCGAAGCCAAATAGATTCATTGATTTCATTTTTTTGTTGATTTGTTGAATCGTTGAACTGTTGATTTGAGAACCTGACCCTGTCTAAAGATTTCAAGCTTCTCTTAAACGCAATCGAAAGAAGCTAATACCTGACTTTGCCAGCAGCAGGGCCACTGGCCTCTTAAATCTTACTCCAGTCGGTTCCATCTTTTCCATCTTTCAGTTGAATTTTCAAAGCAGCAAGGCCGTCGCGAATTTTGTCGGAAGTTCCCCAGTCTTTGGTAGCTCTAGCATTCTGACGTAAGTCAATCACTAATTGCATGAGGCCGTCGAGCGTTCCGTCGCCATTGCTTTGTTCCATTTCGTCTTGTAGTCCGAAGATATCAAAAATAAAATCGTTAAAAATCTTTTTTAATCTCTCTAAGGTTTCCGCAGATACCTCTGCTAATGACAAATGCCCATCTTTCAATCCATTGATCTTTGGAACCAATTCAAATAGTTTTCCGAGCGCAGTCGGTGTGCTAAAATCATCGTACATATGTTCGATTGCCTGGTCTATTAATTCATTGATTTCAGCATCCAATGCGGCGGGACCTTCTTTATGTGTACTCACTAGATCCGTCAATACTTTATTACCTTCCATCAATCTACGGAATCCTTTTTCAGCCGCCTGTAATGCTTCATCTGTCAAGTCAAGCGTACTGCGATAATGAGATTGCAACATAAAGAAGCGAATGGCCATCGGACTATAAGCTTTGGAAATATGTGAACTATTTCCGGTAAATAATTCATCGGGTGTAATGCTGTTGTCGTCGCTTTTAGACATTTTTTTGCCATTCATCAACAACATATTTGCGTGCATCCAATAATTGGACGGCGCACAATTACAAGCTCCAAAATTTTGAGCTACTTCGTTTTCGTGGTGCGGGAATTTTAAATCATTTCCACCGCCATGGATATCAAAAGTTTTACCTAGATATTTAGTACTCATCACCGAACATTCGAGGTGCCAGCCGGGAAAGCCCACCGACCAAGGAGAATTCCAGCGCATGAGATGTGAAGGATCTGCTTTGATCCAGATCGCAAAATCAGAAGGGTGATTTTTCTCACTCTGATTTTTTAAATCATCTCTGGATTCAGACATCAAGTCATCGATCACTCGACCGGAAAGTTTTCCGTATACTTCGTTTTCGTTAGCAAATTTAATGGTATCAAAATAGACAGATCCATTTTTTTCATAAGCCAGTCCATTGTCTATTATCTGCTGTACCATTTCAATCTGCTCTATGATATGTCCAGTCGCTCGTGGTTCGATACTTGGTGGTAGCGTATTAAAAATATCCATCATCTCGTGAAAGCCGTTGGTATAATATTGAACGACTTCCATTGGTTCCAGTTTTTCCTGACGTGCTTTCTTAGAAATTTTATCTTCCGCATTGGAATCTGCATCGCCAACCAGATGACCAACATCGGTGATGTTACGAACGTACCGAATCTTATAGCCTGCATATTTCAAAAAACGATAGACCACGTCAAAATTAACAAAGGTGCGACAGTTCCCCAGATGGACATCACTATATACGGTCGGACCACAAACATACATTCCAATATATCCTGGTTCGAGTGGTTTAAAAATTTCTTTAGAGCGTGATAAGCTATTATAAATTTTGAGTTCGTTTTTCATTCGGCAAAAATAAACAAATTTAGTATTCCTTTTGAAAGGTTTTGATGGAGAATGAAGTTGATTAATAATACCGAAATAAAGACGATTTTGTTCCCTTGACCTTTACTTAAATCAAAATTACCAAGCTAAACGGGTTCGAGTCGGATAATGGTCAGAAAAGGGCTTCCGTTCAATTTTATGTTCTAGAACGCGTAAACGAGGATCATAGAAGAGATAATCGATTTTCATGAGTGGTATTTTACCGGCGTAAGTAGATCCAAATCCGCTTCCAGCAGTGCGAAAGGCATCTTCGAGAAGCGCATGAAATTGTTGGTAAACATAGGAGAGAGGAGGCTCGTTGAAATCTCCACCAACCACTACAGGATAAGGGCTTTTACGGATGTGCGCCAGTATCTTTTCGGATTGTTCTACTCTGGCAGAAGCATGATTTTTATAAACCTTAATTAAACTCCAGATCCCAGACCAAGTTTCTTTTTCTCTGACTTTTCCAGCGGCCAACGCGTCGATAGCATCGCGATCGAGGTGAGAAGATTTGAGATGCAAGCTATAAAAGCGAATTATTTTATTTTTAGCAACTTCAATGTCCGCCCAAAGGGCAAGATGGTTAACATTATTAAACTCGATGATACCAGAAGAGGCTATTGGAAAACGAGAAAGGATGGCAACTCGTTTACCTTCGGGTTGATAAAGATACGGAAGCTGGATAATTTTATTAATTTCCTTAATTCGATAAATAGCCATTTCTTGAAATAAAAAAATATCTGTTTTATTTTCAGACAACCAAGTTTCAAATTTTTTGACTTTCTGGGCTTTCTTTTTTTTATTTTTATAAACATAGACCTGTCTTAGATTTCTAGTATTAAAATTAATAATAGAAATTTGATTTTTAGCGGATGCTGAACTACCGCCACCAATTCCAAAATTGCTATTAAAATGTCCCCAACCAAGTAACATACAGCCAAGCGAAAGAAGGAAATATTTTTTGCGACGAAAAACCCAATAGAGAAAGAAAAGAAAGTTTAAAATAAATAATACTGGAAAGGCTAAACCAAAGATAGAGACCGGCCAAAACGTGGTTGGAGAAATATAAGGAGAAAGGTAAGCAATGAATGTGGTCAGGATTAGCAAGACATTAAGCCAGCGAGACAAACCAGTTATTCTTTTCAATGGTTTTTATTTTTGGAAACTATTAGACTTTATTCTATATAATTTATTATGGCTCAAATTAGAGATTTTGAACTCATAAGACTATTTTAGAAGAAAGTCTATTTTTTACTAGCATTAAATAGGAATTCCTTTTCTGCTTCGGAGAGAGAATCGTACCCTTCTTTTTTTATTTTATCTAAAATAGCATCCAACTTATCCTGATGGGAGCCATCCCCAGTCTTGGAACGATCAGAGCGATGTCCAGTTTTACCACGTTGCTGACGGCTTTTTATTTTATCTTCATTGCGATGTACCATTTTGGGGCCTTTCCGTTTAGGTCGCAAAGCAGGCTCCTTGACACTACGGAAAAAATTGGCAATTTTATCAAAGAAATTATTTAGGGGTTCAGAAAGATCTCTTCCACTCTGTAATTGATTAATAAAAATATACCCCATCAAAGCACCTCCAAGGTGCGCAAAATGTCCTCCTGTGTTTATATCTCCAGCCGTACCGATTAAATCTAAAATGATCACGGCAACAACGATATACTTTAATCTGACGTCTCCCAGCAAAATCAACCGAAGATTATAATCAGGTGCTATCATCCCTGCGGCCACTACGATGGCCATGATACCCGCTGAAGCACCAAGGGCGGTGTGGACTCCCCCTGCTCCGTATGGCAGTAAATTGACACTTAAAAAGAAAGCCAATGCTCCTGCTAAGCCACCCAACACATAAATGGGCAAAATTCGCTTATCCCCTAATAAATCACCCAAAATTCGACCAAACCAATAGAGAAATAACATATTCCATAGGATATGCCAGAACCCTTCATGCATAAACATATGCGTGAAGACAGACCAAGGATGCGTCAATATCTCAAGCGGATTCGAGGATATTTTAAACCAACCGAGAATTCGGTCATACCAATTATCTGGCGCACCTCCGTGGTGCAAAAAAACCTTCATTAGGTTGATAATCAGGAAGATAGAGACATTCAGGATTATCAATCTGATAATCATGTTACCGTAACTAAATTGTTGTTTGACATCGTCCCAGATTGAACCAAGCATCAGTGTTTATTTTTTTTCAAAGTTAAGAAGATGTGAGTTGTTATGCAACTGTATTAGTGTAAACAATGGAAATGGGGGTTTGTTTTGGAGTTTTG
>CAZYAC010000155.1:0-11510 GCA_964645475.1 uncultured Saprospiraceae bacterium
AATATTACCTCGGGTACCGAATTTATCCGTCGTAATTTGGGAGAAAAAGCCTTCGCGGTTACTACTCCACTGTTGACCAAAGCGGACGGAAGCAAATTCGGAAAATCTGAAGCGGGTAATATTTGGCTTGATCCAGAAAAGACTACACCGTACCAATTTTACCAATTTTGGATTAATGCAGACGATCGGGATTTACCTACATTTTTGCGATATTTCACTTTAAAATCGAGAGAGGAAGTAGAATCACTTGAAAAAGAATATGCAGAAAATCCTCGTGGCCTAAAAGAAATTCTTGCAGAAGAACTAACTCGTAGAGTTCACTCAGATGAAGATTTCGAATCAGTTCTGAAAGTTTCGGAACTTTTATTTAGAAAAGTAGATACCGATACACTTAAGAGATTGGACACAAAAACAATAGCTGCCATTGCTTTAGAAATTCCCACCTATAAAATCTCTAAAACGGTTATTGCCAATCAATTAGGAATAGTTGATCTTTTAACCGAACAAACAGATATTCTAGAGTCAAAAAGTGCCGCCAAAAGGGCGATCAAGAACAACGCAATTTCGATTAACAAAGTAAAAGCTACCAGCGAAGAGGTTCAAATCAGTGTAACAGATTTGCTACATGACCGATACTTGTTTCTAGATAATGGTAAAAAGAATAAAATGATTATTGAAGCAGTCTAGGGGAATAATTAATTGCTCGATAGGTTTACTAAACTTATTTCAAATCATGGTAGAATATTAAAAATATCATCTATTTATTTTTTAAAGTTTAGTAAACCTAATAGGCAGACATTATTAATTCTTCATTAATTAATTTTTAATTATCACAAATGATAAAAATTTTCCAAGTAGACGCCTTCACTGATCAACTCTTCAAAGGAAATCCTGCTGCCGTTTGTCCGCTTAAAAAGTGGTTACCAGACGAAAAGATGCAATCCATTGCCGCTGAAAACAACCTTTCAGAAACTGCTTTTTTCATTCCGGGAGAAGACGGTTATGACTTACGTTGGTTTACCCCCACTACCGAGGTAGACTTGTGCGGACACGCTACCCTAGCCACTGCTCATGTGCTTTTTGAAGAACTCAACCATGACAGTATCGGCATTTTATTCAATACTAAAAGTGGTATCCTGACCGTCACCAAAATTTCAGTTGGGATGCGGATGGATTTCCCAGTGGATATTCCCAAAGAGATTGATGGCAACCTTCTGATCAATCAAGGAATTGGCCTCACACCACAAAAGGTATTAAAAGGAAAATCTGATTACTTAGCCATTCTAAGCAGTCAAGAAGAACTAGAAAAGGTTCAACCAGACTTCTCTGTAATTGCCCAATTAAAAAGCCGAGGATTAGTAGTCAGTGCACCAGGACGTGATGTCGATTTTGTTTCTCGTTGCTTTTTTCCACAGAGCGGTGTTGATGAAGATCCGGTCACTGGAAGTGCACATACTATGCTCACTCCCTACTGGACAGATATTCTAAAAAAAGATACTCTTTCGGCTAAACAGATTTCAAAACGAGGAGGTAAATTAGTTTGTGCCCTCGAAAATAATCGAGTACTGTTATACGGACAAGCAAAGACTTATTTGCGGGGAGAGATTGAGATCTAAGTTCTTAGTTTTCTAATCTCAAAGAAAAAAAACTAGTGCTTTAAAGCATTCCGGTTGATCAAAAAAATACTATCTTGTCCCAAATTTTTACCCACATTGAGTCAACCACCCTACACAGATCAACAGCTTTTGGATCTTTTGACAACTGATAGTCCCAAAGGCATGGAAATGATATTTCGGCGCCACTTTACTGGGATGGTGCAGGTTGTCAATCGGATGATTCGAGATCAGGGCAGAGCTGAGGATTTAGTGCAGGACGTTTTTTTAAAATTTTGGAAACAACGAGATCAACTAAATATCCAAATCTCGCTGAAAGCCTATCTTCGTCGAAGCTGTGTCAATGCTTGTTTAGATGATATTCGCAAACAAAAAAAGATGCGGATCGTTGATACAGACATCATCCTTCCCATCGCCGCTTCTACTCAGCCAGATGCCTCTAAACAACTGGAAAACAGTGAATTAGAACAATTAATTAATCAAACCATTGACAATTTGGCTCCTAAATGCCGGAGTGTCTTTATTTTAAGCCGAAAAGAACAACTTTCTAACAAAGAAATCGCCGAACAACTAGGTGTTACCGTCAAAACCGTGGAAGCACACATCACGACCGCTTTAAAAAAAATAAGAACTGTAATCAAAAATAATCGTATTTAGTATTAGGGGTCGCGCTTAATTATCCGTCTAGTTAAGAGAAACTACAAAATTTAGGTAGAAAATACCTGTTTCAAATAATGACAGAAGAACAATTTATACCGCTTATTCACAGATCGCTTACGGACCAACTGTCTGAAGGAGAATTAGACCGTTTGCAAGAATGGCTAACCGCTGATCCTCATAATCAGGAGCTTTACGCTGATATAGTGGAAGGATGGGAAGCTGCCAAAGGTTATGATCTGCCTGTCAATGTAGATACAGATCGCGCATTCGCTAAATTTCAAGCTGCTACACAAGAAATCCCTACTACCACTAAATCCCAAGCTCCAGTTCGTCGTCTCTGGCCTATTATCTCAACCGTTGCTGCTGTTGGGTTGCTACTAATAGGTGTAATCTGGGCTTGGCAAACCACTCAGACCAACCATCCGGCCTTAGTAGAGACCATTGCTACTTCCCCACGTACAAAGGTGACCTTACCCGATCAATCCATCGTCACCTTGAATAAAGGAGCAAAGATTAGCTATGATCCAAATTTTGACAAAAGAGAGATTCAATTAAATGGGGAAGCCTTTTTTGAGGTAACTAAAAATCCACAAAAACCTTTTACCATTTTAACCAAAAACACGAATACGACCGTTCTCGGGACTAGTTTTAATATAAATAATGAAGCTACGAAAACTACCGTCACCGTTTTTACCGGTAAAGTCTCCTTTTCAGACCGTGCCAGTAAAAATGAGTCTTTAATTCTAACGCCCACTGAACGAGGAATTTACCAATCAGATCAAAATACCCTCAATAAAGAATCTCAAATCGCTCTTGAAAACATTCACTGGCAAAGAGAAAATATAGCTTATGAGGATCAAACCCTATCTAAAATCATTCCTGCGCTAGAATCCTTTTATAATATCTCTATCGAGCTAAATGAGCCTACTCTAGGCAACTGTATCTATACTGGGTCATTTAGCAGAGACTCCCTTTCAATTGACTTAAAAGCGTTTTTGTTTGTAATGGAGCTTAACTCTACGCAAGAAGACAATCATATCATGCTAACAGGTAAAGGTTGTCCGGCTAAGCCCGAATAGGCCTTCATTTTTGGAAATTTAAACGGCATTTCATTCAATTAGTATCTATTCTTATTCTTTATCTCGTAAAAGTCTCTTATTTTTAAGGTCGGTACTCTGCTGTATATTCAGTATCGCAATTAAAACCAAGACTTTGCGAACAATTGTTTTATTCATTTTTTTTCTGACTTTTCTAGGCTTGCAAACTGTGTTTGGACAGGAGTTGCTAAAAACTCGGATTGATCTGGAGGTAAAAGAACTTCCTGTTCGTCAGGTATTAAAAGAACTAAAAACGAAGTATAACATATCCTTTGCTTACAGTCGAGACAAATTATCGCTCAAAGATCCAGTTAGCTTTTCCTTTTCAAATCAACCGCTTGCTAAAGTTTTAGATGCCGTTTTCGAAAAAGCCCAAATTACTTACAAGGTTATTGGGCAACAAATCATTTTACGTAAGAAAAATCGTCCAATAGAAAAACTTTCCTCAAATTTAAAGACACCAATTACGGTCCCTAAAAAAGGAATTATTACACAAAGTATTCGAGGTACCGTCCGGGATCAAGATTCAGGTCAGCCGTTGACTGGCGCCAGTATATGGATTGAAGAGAATGGAAACTTACAAGGGGTCACCACTGATTTAAAAGGTAATTTTTTTATTGGAGAAATCCCCGTTGGACGACATGCCTTACAAGTTAGTTATTTAGGATATCACGCTACTCAGATCAGAGATTTACTTTTGATTGCTGGTAAAGAAACGGTTTTAGAGGTCAATCTAGTGGAACGAACTACCAAACTAAATGAGGTGGTAATTAGAGCAAAGCCTGAAAATGCTCGTCCCATCAACGAAATGGCCATTGCTAGTGCCAGATCCTTTTCGGTAGAAGAGACAAGTCGCTACGCAGCCAGTTTTCAAGATCCCGCTCGAATGGTGACCAACTATGCGGGTGTGAGTAGTGGCACCAATGACCCAACTGACAATACAATCAGTGTCAGAGGCAACTCTCCTACAACGAATCTTTGGAGACTAGAAGGCATGGATATTCCAAATCCTAATCATTATGCCACCCTTGGCAGTGGCGGCGGTGCCATCAGTATGTTAAGTAGTAATATGCTCGCTCCATCTGACTTTTATACGGGTGCATTTCCAGCAGATTTTGGAAATGCCCTCGGCGGTATTTTTGATTTAAAACTTAGAAAAGGAAATAGTCAGACTCGTGAATATTCGTTAGGAGTTGGTTCCCTAGGATTGGAAGCTTCTGCGGAAGGTCCTTTAAAAAAACTAGGAGCAGAGGCGTCTTATTTGGTCAACTACCGATTTAGCACATTGGCTTTACTGCGTAAATTTGGTGTTTATCCTGCTGGAAAAAATGTACAACCTCCAATTTTCCAGGATGTATCTTTTAAAGTACATATTCCTACCAAACCTGGCAATAGTATTAGTTTTTTTGGTTTGGGTGGTGTCAATAAAAATCAAAAATCTCCAAACTTAACGGAATTAGTAGACACCAATAATGTGGAATTGGCTTGGCGAGAAAACGGTCGATTAGGAATCATTGGGATGACCCATCAAATGACTTTGTCAAATTCCAGTTTTATCAAGTCATCAGCAGCCTTCAGTCATTGGGATTATTCCGACGACCGATTTTATTATAAAGTAACCAATAACGATGGCCTTTCTGTACAATATAATCCGGACTACTTGGAAACCATCAACAACAATAGATTTACAGTTAACAGTGTTTATACTAAAAAAATCAATGCTAGGTCTACCATTCGTTTTGGATTTAATTATAATCATCGTTTTTTCGGGTATCAATATTTAGAATCTCCCAATGGAACTCAAGGTCCTTCACGAGGTAAATTAGAGGCAAGAGGGTATATGGATATTATTCAGATGCAGGCGCAATGGAAGCATCGCTGGAAAAACAACCTCACACTCAACGCAGGAATTCACGGAATATACTTTGGAATCAATCATAGTAATTCTTTAGAACCTCGACTTTCATTACGGTGGGAACCTCATCCTCGCCATAGTTTTACTGCAAGCGCTTCTCGGCATAGCAAGCTATTACACGAAGCCTACTATTTTGTCAAAGGAACTGACTCAGAAGGTAATAAGGTCGAAGGAAATCAAAACCTAGATGTGATTAAATCTTTGCATACTGGATTAGGATGGAATTTTAAACTTGGGAAAAACACCTATCTAAAAACAGAAGCTTATTATCAATTTTTGTATAATGTTCCTGTGGCGGAATCCAATATTAGTGTACTTACGCAAGTCAATTCATCCAGTGTTTGGAACTTAATCGGACCACAACAATGGATCAATCTAGGAACTGCCAGAAATTATGGTTTGGAATGGACTTTTGAAAAACGATTCTCTCGTAGTTATTATGTTTTAAGTACTTTATCCTTGTTCCATTCTCGGTTTTCTAATGATCGAATCACGCAATTACCGACTCGATTTGATCAAGCATTAAATTTTAATTTAGCAACAGGGAAAGAATTTAAATTTGGATACAACGAGCGGAACATGCTAGGTATTAATCTTCGTTTGGTTATCCAGGGTGGTCAGCCATATACACCTATCAACCTTAACGCCAGCATCGTTGCTGGTCGCGCAGTTTACGATATCAATAATCCATTTTCTGAAAGACTTGCGGCGGTCCGGCGAGTAGATACAGGGATAAAATTGCAATTAAATAGAGATAAAATAACCCATACTTTTCAATTTGATATTCAAAACGCTACTTTAACCTTAAGAGAAAGAAATATCTATTATGATCCGGTAGCTGAGAATATTGTGGTAGAGAAAGGGTTGTCTATTTTACCGGTTATTTTGTATCGATTTGACTTTTGATCAAAAAAAGTTAGTTAGCTGGTTTCTAATTGACTTCCTACGCACTTAAAAATACTGCCCCATTCCTAAGACAAACCCTCTTTGTCGGCGATCATATAAATCCACACCATAATCAAGTCGGAGCGTAGCCAGAAAAAATTTAATATTTATGATCCGGATACCTAAACCTACAAACTGTCTAAATTGGTCCGGGTCTGCCAAATCGCTCAATTCACCACCAGGATTCCGCCAAGTACCTGCATCTGAAAACAGTATAACTTGACTGGCCCAAGGCCCTTTAGAAAAAACTGTTTGACGATATTCAAGATTAAGAATCAACTGGGCTGTGCCTCGATCAACCCGATTACCCACACCGCGTAAATTAAATTGACTGTCCAACACAAAAGCGACAAAAGGTGAGGAATCATTATTAGAAATACCAAACTTTACTCGAGCTGCTAGATTTCCTTTCTGAAAGGGTCTCCAATACTTACTACCTTCTAAAATTAAACTGGTAAATTGTCGAGATTCCCCAAAAGTGATTACCCATTGTAAACTCGCATTTAGTCGGTGTCCTGACAAATAAAAATAATCGTAGTTGACTTTATTACCATCATAACGAACATTCGTCAACCACTTTAACTGTGTTAAACGATCAGGGCCTGGTAAATCGGATAAGGGGCCCGGACCCAATTTTAGATAATTTTCTTCAAAAAATTGAAAACCGGCTGATAAATGACGACTGGGGCTAAAACTATAAATTCCATTAAGTCCTGCCCCAAAATTGATATAACGATATCTTACGGTTCCTTCTGGAAAAAATAAAGGCTCTTTCGAAGCGGATCTTTTTATTTCTGCATTAAAGCCCCATTTACTGCCCTTAATAAGACGATTTTGGTAATAGACTTGAAAATTGGGTAGTCCATCATTAAGTAAAAAATGTGCTGACAAAGTTTGATTCCTTCCCACCAAATTAAACTCAGACAAACCCAATAAAAACCAAAAATTATCTTTAATGCCGCCAATTCCCAGTAAAGGAAGCCAGGTTCGCCGTTCAGTAATCTCAAAAATAACTTTGACCCGATTTGTATCTTTTTCGGTGGGTATGATCTGGTGACGCGTAATCGCTACGGCAGATAACCGACGCAGTTGGGCTTCATCATCCGCTAAGATTTTCTGATGTAAGGTATCTCCAACTTGAGTGGTAAGGAGTTGTTGTAAGAAATCTACATTGAGTTTTGTTATACCCGAAAATTCTATCTGCTCGACTATCTTGACCGTTTGTCCAGTTAAATTGACAGATAACAACAACCCGCACAACAATGACAATAAATATATTTTCTTATTGGTGAACATAGATACAAAGATAACTAAGATTATTTTAGGAATTATGTCGGGATAATACATTTAGATCATCACCAATGCCTCCACCATCCGCTTCACTCCATCCACCTCAATTAGCTGCTCTGGCAAAGGCAACATCTCTTCTATCTTTAGATAATTAACCACCTTTTTTAGATCTCGGTGCCACAGATCAATGGATAATGGGTTCCGAATATCAAAGAATTGGGGTTTATGCTCATTACGGCGGAAATTTTCACCAACGCTTCGATGATCAATACTAAGGGTATAATAAAATTGTTTTGGCAATTTATTGGCTTTTTGCCAATGAAGTAAAAGGTCTCGATAGACAGTGTTGTTACTACCTTTTGGTTTGTACGGAAGCGTTTCTTTGGGAAAGAACCAGGTAGCTCTTTGTAGTATAATTTGCTGATCGTAAATGACGCGTGGATAGAGAAAAATCCCCTTATCAGTAGGATTTTGTAGATGATTAATCGATTTTAACAATAAGTTTTTCGAAGGAACGGTTGGTTCCAGTTGACTGAGTAATTGATATAATCCAGAGCGATTATCAATCGCTTCGAGACTTAGATTAATGACTTCCACGACCTGGTTCTTATAGGTTAAAATAAGTTGATCATTTTCTTTATTTAGTTGGATCATGATATCTATAATAGAAATACCTTGTTTCTCACCTGAAACGGATACCGAGGGTATTTGGATCAAATCTGAAATAAGCGGTGGGTGTACATTGGCATTAAAAAAGGAATAGTCTTGATTTTCGATCCATCGTTTTTCTCCAGCTTGAGCTTGATGAAAGGTACGCCAAGTTTCTCTATCTGACTCGGAGAATAAGGATAAAAATCTTCCGGCCAATCGGGCATTACCGGTAACAAAGATATCTAGATAAAGCTGATCTTGTCCAGCATTTTGAAATGGTAGTACGAGACTTCCAAAATGAGGTTGGGAGTTCTCATAATCGGAAGATATGCTACGTAAAAAATTTGGGGTTAAATGAATTAGAGATTCAGATCGAGGCAGCGTAGCTAACTTATTATTTAGGTTTAATTCTATTTCATGAAGTTGTGTGGTTTCCAATTTTTGGGTGTCTCCCGAAATAGGTAACCATTTTTGATAAAAAGTCCAAAGTGAAACTGATTGGCTAAAATTTTCTCGATAAAAATCAATTAACCGATCCCTGTGGCCAAACGGTGTTAAAGGCATTAAAAATCCACTCAACATGGTCATTTTTTTCCGTAAGGGTCTCCAATTATTTTCTGTCCAAAATTGCTTTACACTCAACCGAGTATCTTCGTAAAAAATAGTCTCTGGTTTTAGAAAAAAGTCAGTACTTGTAATCCGCCTCAACCCCTCCTCTTTTATGTCTACAGAATTGACGACCGGAATACTTTGTTTATTTTTTTCCCAGAAATTTTTAAATATTGTAAAATATTCTTGTTGGATTTGCGCCCGCTCAATATGCGTTTTAGTTGATATTTTATTCAGAACATCTCCTACCTCCGATAGGATTTTTTCTAATTTTTTACAAAGAAGATCATCTTGAAATAGATATAGTTCTTTCTCCAAAAACTTCCACCAATTCTCATCCGTGGGTGCTACCGGAAGTATCCAAACCAACAACCCATATTCGGTCAGCGTAAAAATATATTCAACGATTTCATCTTTCTCAGCGTCAACTTCAGACAATACCATCTCCACCAGTTCTTGAAAAATCACCGTCTTTTTGTTTTTTAAATAGGCTATTATCAAACTAATGACTGGCTGGTCCTCAATCCGTTGCACAGATTCGACATTGCGAGTATTGTGTAAAAAAACGTACTCGGTTCCGACTAGCTCAGCGGTATAATTCAGTTTTATTTTTTGGTTTTGAAAAAAGGGCGGATGGTATCGAAGAATTTCTAAGAACTGCCCTAACAAAATATTATTGAGTCGAAAACGATGAGAGACAGTTCCCGTATTTAATTCATTTGCATCAACACGTCCCAAATGGGTAAAACTACTAAACGGGCTGATTTTCCCTGCCATACGACTTGCAATCTGCCAAAGGCTTCGAGCGGATTGCTTTTCTTTTTTACGAAGGGTGGGCGGTAATTCCTCAATGATTTTTTCTACTCGTCCTGCCAGTGAATGACTCGTCATCCGTAGGCCATTAAGTAAATTTGGGTTCCGGGAAAGCTCGCACAATTGCGATAGCGTATTAAAATATATTAGATTCCATTCTTCCTCAGTGATGGAGATGTTTTCTTCCGGCAAGCGATTAAGCGCAATTAGCGCAGTAGCAGGAAGGCCTGCAATACGTAAAAGAATGGGAGGAAAGATCATGGTGAAAGGTACGGATTTTTGCTTGCTTTTTATTCAAGCATTCGATTATGACAAAGTTTTTTAAAATATTTTGTGTTTTATTTTTATTTTAAAAACAATAATTGTATTTTGCCAGAACTTAGGAAAGTAAAGTTGATTTCCTGACTATATTTTGTGAATTCACCGACAAGTTCATTGCGATTGCCAGGAGTTTGATGTTGGTTTTTGCTCGCTGTGAAGCGCGCATATACAGACCTTCGGTCAAATTCAGGGGGTGGGCTCACCCGAAGGGTGTAGTGTTAAATATTCAATACCCTTGTTATTAAATCTGTTTTAGAAGGGTTTCCACTCATTAATTAAGGTACTTATTGCTCATTAATGCTTCCTATTTTTATTGAAAATCACTAACAGTACCCAAGATGTTTTCCATGACTTTTTTGTAGAATCGTTTTTTCTCCGTGATAATTTCTGCTAAACCTTCCATATCTTGATCGAAGGTCAGAACCTGATTATAAGAAGTTCTTAAGCCATTCGTCAGTGCCACCGTAACTGGATATCCGATATTCCGAGCTACCTTTCCAATGTTGACAATACGTCCTTCTACAGAACCGTATTCGTGGTAGGAAAATGAGGCTAATTTAATGATAACCGTCTGTCCTACTTTGACTTTTCCCTTGTCTAGCGAAGGCAAGTAAAGTAGTCCCATGATACTATCTGTTCCGGGTGGTACGATACTCATAAGTTCTTCTCCTTTTTGGTAAAATTGTTTTTCACTCAAAAAATTATAAAAAGAGATATTTCCATCTACTGGAGCAGGCAAGAGATACTTTATTTTCCATTCATTAATTTCCGTTTGAAGTTGATTTAGGCTTTCACGCAGTTGAATAAAGTTGTCATTATTCCCATCTTGGTAATTACGGTTAATATTGACCATATCATTTTTTAGCGCTTCAATCTGTACTTTATAATCTTCAATTGTGGTTTGGTTGTTTTTAATTTCTTCGCGAATACCTTCGATTTCATAGGATACGTTTTCGAGATCTTGCAAAGCAACGGCCTTTTCAGTGTAGAGCTTTTTAAGTCGGACCTGCTTTGTTTTTACAAGGTCCAGCCGGGTTCTATTATTTTTTAATTTATCCGTCTGAATTCTTATTCCTCGATTAAGATTTTGAATTTGACGATTCAATTTTCCTTTGGATTGATTTTCAAAATTCTGACTATTCCCGTATTGATAAGCTTCCAAGTTTTTTAAAAAAAGTGCGTATCCTGTTTGTAAATTTCCAATCTCCAAACCACGGAATGGCTTCAACCGCAACATAACGGAACGATCTTCATTTTGGTACTCTGATACCAACGAATCTAATAAAAGGACATCTTCAAAATCAGCCGTACTTTGCATCACGGCAAGTAATTTTCCTTCTTGAACTTCCTCTTCATTATTGACTGTCAACTTAGCAATATAACCATCAGTACGCGCCACTAATTTTACCGGAGGACTCAAAGCTGTCAAGGTAATCGGTACTTTGATTTTGTCTGGATACTTGACCCACCAACTAAGCCATCCGATAACTACGACACAAGCTAACACGACAACGGTTCCCCATTTCACCACCCTACCGGGTGGCGTTCCGAGGATTTCTTGTACCTCTTCACTTCTGAGTTCTATTCTTTCGTGTT
>CAZYAC010000156.1:0-5670 GCA_964645475.1 uncultured Saprospiraceae bacterium
CACCTTGATTATTTGATTAGATATGGGGTAATAAACGAGCAAAAGGGTATCGAAAATTTTCGATACCCTTTTGTGGATGAAAGCAGTTTTTAAACATTCCTTTTTATGAAAACTTAATATTATTATTGTTTAAGAATAGTAAGGTTATGTGTTCTAGTTGCATCTACTATTCGTAAGAAATAAGTTCCTTGGAAAGTAATATTTACATCTTTCATTTGTAACTCGAGCTTCCCATCATTTATCCCTATTTCTTGTTGAAATAAAACCTGTCCTGTTGAATTATAAATTTCAACCATCGCTTGATAAGAGTTCAAATCTAATCCAATGATTAATAATTGTTCTCTCACTGGATTCGGAACCGCCACAGGATGGTCGAGGTTTTGGAACCCAGCTGAAACTATTCTAGACAGGCTTTCTGAGCCATCTAAATCTATGGTTTTCAGTCGGTAGTAATTGGTACCTGTTCGGGGCTGCTTATCATGGAAATTATAGCTTGTGGTTGTTACAGCATCACCGATAGCATCGTGGCTACCAATTTTGATAAACTCGATTCCATCTAAGGATCGCTCTATCTCGAAGTGACTAACATTAATCTCTGAAGCAGTGGTCCAATTAAGCAATACGGTTGCGTTTTTCTTATTTGCATTGAATTCAACTAATTCAGCTGGTAATACACTATTGGTAGATACGGTTCCGATGGTAATAGTAACGGCACCAATCGGTGGTGGATCACCCAACATATCGCTACCAATAGATCCTGATACTCCAGGACCATTGCCACCTGTAACGGTTCCTCTTCCTGCGTTGACCCATTCTCCAGTCGTTTGATTAAAGTATGCCGTAGTAATAGAATCCATATCTGAAATTTCTGATTGTTCACCATCCAACCAGTGCATGACCACATTTACGGGTTCTGTACCTGCGACTCTATCGATGACCCAATGCTGATTGTCATTTATTCTATTGAGATCTGGTGGAATACCTCCAATTGGAGGAGGATCGCCAAAGAAGAATTCCCCACGGATGACCGAATTTGGATCGGTCACTGGACTTATTTGGATGGGGCCATAGATACCTTTGTCTCCAAGAGGTAGTAAAAAAATATCGTTGGATGTTCCCCTTTTTTCTATAGGTCCATCAATATATGAGTTCTCATTAGCACCTGTGATTGTTGCCTCTTCTTCAAGAATCAAAATATTAATTGAATCTGTTTTCAAGATTCCCTGATCCAAGTCTAGATTAAAATTTAATATCATTGGCCCCTCCAGTTTGATAGATTCACCAGAGGTATTTACTACTCTTATATTGGTAAGTTCAAAAAGGTCGTTGCCATTATCTGCTAACTCGTTAGATGGTAAGGTACTAAAGGTACTAATCGAATCAAAATTAAAAACAAGAAGACTACTATCGGCCATAAATAAATTACCGTATGATGTTGGTCGATTGATGGATTTGCCGACCTCTAAAATCGATGTTTTGTCCAAAATAAGAAATAAGGTGTTTTCATCCCTAGCGTCTAATTTGATTCCTCCGTCTACATTCAGAGAATTATCAGTACCATCTAAATGTAAACTTACTTTTTGTGATGGATGATCAGAAGATAGCGTTATATCTCCTGTTACATTTATTATTCCAGCGTTCAAATTTATTTCCAAATTATTAATATTACCATTTCCTCCAGAACCAGTTAGCGTCAGATCACCCTTGATCGAACTAGTGGCAGATGAGTTATAGGTGAAATTAATTTGGGAGTCGTTATATCCATTTAGGGTTATGTCTTTTTCTGCTGTCAACATGGCGGTTTCGGAAAAAATAAAACTAAAATTATTTTTATCCAATACTTCAGCATTGAAACTTCCATATACTTGCAATGCACTTGTTTGTGAAAAGGACAATTTCTGTTGGATAAACTGGCTAGTCTCGTTGTAATCTAAGGTCATATTTTTTAAAACCTCAATTCTGGAACTCCCGTTTGCTTCTATTGCTATTCCTCCTAGATTAGTATCCTGATCCTCTTGTAGTACATCAAAATGTTCTTTAACTATTATATAGGAGTTATTCAATGTTAATGCGATAGGAGAATAAAGGGCAGGATCGCCATTTTGATCGGATATTATAGAAAGGCTCCCATCAATGGTTAGAGAGCCATTCACCAAAACTAACTTAGAAGGTTTGTTTGAATGATCTGTATTAGTAATTGTTAGACTTTTCGCCTTAAAACCAGTAGAACCCATAATCGTTACATGAAACCCATCAATAATTACATCATCATTAATTCCTGGGTATCCCGGATAGTTCCAGATGGAATCCTCCCAATTACCATCGGAGACGGCTTTATAAGTAATTGCGTGGCTGGATAAAATACTACTAAAAAGGAAGACTAGTATAAGTAGATGTTTGGTGCTCATGGATGCTATGTATAAAAAGTGGTTGTATGTAGTCAGGGAGCAAATTATACTTACCAAATTCTATACCATTACAAAATTCGATAATATTAAACTCTTTAATGTTGATTAGCGTTTTTGGCGAGATGAATGGAATAATATTTGTCTTTGTAGAATCAACACTCACTCTCCCTTAATTAAAGTCCCTCCAACATTTGAGAGAATCCAAATAAGTATGAAAATATTCCATTTATTTTTATTGATGGTCCTATCGCTTGTTCTTACATCTACAAGTGCAAACAACTCTATAGATAGCATGATTTGTGTGGTCGAGAGTAGACTGAAAGAAGGTAGTAAGAATAAAGCTATCCAAGCTTATGAAGACTTACTAAGGGTGCTTCAGAATAAAGAAAAATTTTCGCAGCTGATCACAGAAAGTGAAAATGCCATTCTCATTATTGATGAAAAAATAGATTTTAGACTCCTTTCACAATTTCTTCATTATAAAGGATATGGGAACGAACGACTGGGTAAATATCAAAATGCCTTGAGAATCTATGATCGTATACTTACCATGGAAAAAGAAAAAGTTCCAGAAAAGGTTTGGGTAAATACGGTTTGTCAAACCTCCTCTATTTATCAAGCATTAGGTAATTACGAAAAAGCTTATGATTTTCAGATGAAAGCGCTTCATCTATACGAAGCTTCTAAGGATACTACCGGGATGGGGCGTAGTAATTATATAATCGGAACTATTTTCTATTATCAAAAACAATACAAACAAGCCCTAGAACAATACGAGAAGGCTTTATATATTTGTAAAGAAACAAAGATTCAACATCTTGTCTATTCTTGTCTAGGTGCGTTAGGAAGTACCCATGAAGAATTAGGAAATCTAGAGGAAAGTTTACACTATAATTCTAAAGCGCTTCAACTTGCCAAAGATATAAATTATGATTCTGGTATTGCTTATTCACTCGATAATATTGGTACAGGTTATCTGCTGAGTGGTAATTGTCCTATGGCCAAAAAACATATTTTAGAATCCATTAAATTAAAAAGTCAGCTTAACGACAACTGGGGCATCTTAGGTAGTAAATTCTCTCTAGTCAAAGTCTATGATCAATGTGAGGAACAAGGTAGTGTGTTGCCTCTTTTATTAGATGTATTAAAAATGTCTAAAAATTTGCGGTCGAAATCTCGAGAACTGGAAGTTTATGAGCGACTCAGTGAATTTTACGATAAAAAAAATCCAATAATCGCTTACGAATACACTAAAAAATTTATAGCCCTTAAAGATACGGTTCTAAACGAGAAGACCCTAGAAGAAATGGGGCAATCTAAACAGCAGTACGAACTTGTCAAGAAAGAGCATGAAATTAACATGTTAAAGGCTGAAAATAAAATTCTTAATGTTAGTAAGGAAAATCAACGACTTTATGTGATGCTCTATATTGGATCCGTTTTGTTATTTTTGGTGGCTATTATTTGGTTTTTTAGCAGACTAAACATGCAACGTAAAGTGAATGAAATGTTGGAAAGTAAGAACGATCTTCTCAATCTTAAAAATGAAGAAATCCGCGTTAAAAATAAACAACTTGAGCACTCCAACGAAGACCTAGCTCAGTTTGCTTATGTGGCTTCTCATGATCTAAAGGAACCGTTACGAATGATTCATTCTTATACAACCTTATTGGAGCGGAGATATAATGATAAGCTGGATGAAAGTGGAAAAGAGTTTATGCATTTTGTCGTAGATGCGGTTGATCGAATGAAGATTTTATTAGATGATTTACTGGATTATTCTCGATCTGGAAAACAGGAGCTTCCAGATACTTTAGTCTCTGTCGGAGATGCTATGGCTATTGTAGGCATGAATTTACAAAAACAAATTGAAGATCATAATGGAAGTTTAATTGTTCGAGATGAAAATCTTCCTGAAATTTTAGCCCACAAATCCCAATTAATGCAATTACTGCAAAATCTGGTCAGTAATGGATTGAAATTCCGCGGGGAAAGAGATCCGGTAGTAATTGTAGATTGCGTAAAGAAAAATAATCAATTTGTGTTTACGGTAAAAGATAACGGAATCGGTATCTCAAAGAATAACCAAGAAAAAGTCTTTGAAATGTTCCGACGATTGCATACTAGAGAAGAATATGCTGGAACAGGTATTGGTTTAGCAACGTGTAAAAAAATTGTCAGCAATATGGGAGGAGATATCTGGGTTGAATCAGTAGAAGGTGAAGGAAGTACTTTTTTCTTTGCAGTTCCTTGTCCTACTAAAACACCGGTGACCGCTTAAAATCAATCAGTCTTCTTTGCCCAATTAATGAGAAAAATAGACAAACATTCCTACCAAAGCCCCACTCATGACCATCGTTCCGTCCATCAGGCCGGTATAAAAATAGTCGCTGCGATCTGAGTTGATTTTTATGATTAAAAAGATAGTAAACAGATAGGTTACTGACAAGGCCAACATAATGGGCACTGAATAGTAAAACTGTTGCCAAGAATAAATATTAATACCCCATGCCACCACCATCATTAAGATGGCGATCTGTTTAGTCCGCTGTATGCCCCATTTTGCAGGCAAGGTGCGAACGGCTGATTCTTCATCCACTTTCATATCTCTGATATCGAAGGGTAGGGTAATGGCAAAAATAAATAAGAATCTTTCGATACAACTAAGTAAAATTCCTTTGGTGGGAATAAGGTCATAGGCTACTGCTGGCAGAAATACGGTAATCCATGCCCATACCAAGGCTACTAGGAAAATTTTCAAGTCGTTTAAATCCCGCAATCTTTTTTTATTTCCTAATATTGGTAAAACATATCCTAGCGATAAGAGACCCGGAATAATGATGGATAGTTGAGTAGCCCGATTAAGCAGAAAAAAACAACAGGTCGCGATTATCGCACCGACCATGGCATACACCTGAATATGACTTTTATACCGCGTGATAACGCTATAACGTTCCAATTGGAAATAAGCATGTGATTTGGAAATTCCGACAATACGGTGTAGTGCATAGAGAAATAACGTACCTGCAAAAACAAAACCGGTCAGCGGATCAAAATAAATTCGTTGTTGATAAATTAAAGTAGTTTGCCAAAGTAGGGCTAAACTTCCAAGAGCAATCCAAAAATTCCCGTACAGTACCAAATTGATAAACTTATAGACGATACTATTTTCGGAAAATTTCATCTAGAATAAAGTCTAATAATTAAACTATAGCCATTTTAAATTCTTTGAAATTTACTCAACAACTCAACAACTCAACAA
>CAZYAC010000156.1:5770-8208 GCA_964645475.1 uncultured Saprospiraceae bacterium
TAGAAGTACTTAAAGTTGTGATTCTTTTTAATGTTTTTCAGACTTTCAAAAATCAATTTGATGACTGCTTCAACGTCATCTTTGTGTGCCATTTCAACCGTTGTATGCATGTAACGTAATGGCAGAGAAATTAATGCAGCTGGAACGCCTGCATTGGAGTAAGCAAAAGCATCTGTATCTGTACCGGTAGCCCGACTAGAAGCTTCTCGCTGGAATTTGATTTTTTTCTTTTCTGCCGTATCTATAATTAGTTGTAGCAATTTATTGTGAACTGCAGGAGCATAAGTAACAGAAGGACCTAGACCTGCTTTAATATCGCCTGATTTTTTTGGGGTAATTAATGGCGTGTGTGTATCATGGGTTACATCTGTAACGATGGCCACATTTGGTTTGATACGTTCGGCAATCATTTGGGCACCTCGCAAACCAATTTCTTCCTGTACAGAGTTAACAATATAGAGACTATAAGGAAGTTTAGTTTTACTTTCTTTGATCATTCTGGCTACCTCTGCCACACAAAATCCACCCATTCGATTATCGAGTGCTCGACCGACGTAATATTTTTTGTTGAGCATCATCATCTCGTCTTCAAACGTAATTACGCATCCCACATGGATACCCATTTTTTCTGTTTCCTTTTTATCCTTGGCTCCGACGTCAATAAAAATATTTTCCAGCGTTGGTGTTAGCTTGGCATCAGCTCCTTTACGGAGGTGGATGGCCGGCCAACCAAAAACTCCTTTTACGATGCCTTTTTTGGTGTGAATATTTACTCGCTTGGAAGGGGCGATAATATGATCTGAACCTCCGTTTCGAATTACACTAATAAATCCATCATCCGAAATATAATTGACAAACCAGCTGATTTCATCAGCATGACCTTCGATTACTACACGGTAATCTTGACCAGGATTGATGACCCCATAGGCAGTTCCATAATCGTCAATATGCGTTTCATCAACATAAGGCTTGAGGTAGTTTAGCCACAATTTTTGCCCTGGGCTTTCAAAGCCTGTTGGGGAAGCGTTATTGAGATATTTTTGAAGAAATTTTTCGGACTTTTGATTTATGATCGCCATAATTTTTTGTTTTATTTCATCTGGTGAAAACACGAATTAATTTGAAGTTGTTGACCATGCTCGTGGATTTTTACTCCATTCCTGTAAAGATTGCAGGTTTTTTTGATCAATATAGTTAATGTCGATAGCTGCTTTGATAAGAGACTCGTAATTAGATAGGGTCGCAAAAGGGCAATCTGCCTTTTCGAAAGCTGCTTTAGCTGTAGGGAATCCGTAGGAGAAGATAGCGAGCACCCCCGCTACGTTACAACCTCGATCCCGTAGTACTTCTACAGCTTCGAGACTACTTCCTCCAGTAGAAATCAGGTCTTCAATGACCAAAACTCGTTCATTTCCCCGTAATTCCCCTTCGATCTGATTTTGTCTACCGTGTCCTTTGGCTTTGCTACGAACATATACGAATGGAAGATTCAAAGCTTCGGCAAGTAGGGCTCCATGGGCAATTCCGGCCGTAGCTACACCAGCAATCACTTGAAAAGGCTTAAATTCAGCCGATTGTTCTTTCATAGCTGCAATAACAGCCTTCCGGACAGGAGGATAGGATAAAACGATTCGATTATCGCAATAAATAGGAGACTTAATTCCTGAAGCCCAAGTAAATGGGTTTGCCGGATTTAATTTTATTGCCTTAATTTGCAATAAGTTATGCGCAATTTCAGTCGCAATTTGTTCTTTTGTATTCTCCATTTAGAAATTAAGCTTAAACGGCCACAAATGTACAAAATATATATTAATAGCACACCACTTTTCATTGCGAATAGTAAATATGTGAAGAAACTATTTCCGAATACTAAAGACGCCTTAATTGCTCGGTATTCTGGTAAACCCAAATCTTTACTTAATTATATTGATAGCTTGGAAAAACCGAACAAATATAGCTTTGTAGTTCTTCATAGCAACGATTCTAAAGCTTGCTTTCGAGATTTTAAAGGTATTTATAAATTAATTGAGGCTGCTGGAGGACTGGTTTTTAAAAAAAATAAGGCAAAGAAGAAGGAAATATTGCTAATTCATCGTCAGGGTTACTACGATCTTCCTAAGGGCAAGATAGACAAGGGAGAACAAACGAAGGCAGCTGCTGTTCGGGAAGTTAAAGAGGAAACGGGCATCAAAAAGATCAAACTGGGCAAGAAAATCATAAAGACCTACCATACTTATCGGGATCGAAAAAATCGACGGGTACTGAAAAAAACACACTGGTATAAGATGAAAACATCCCAAGATGAGTTCGTTCCTCAATTGGAAGAGGATATTGATCTCGTATTCTGGATGAACCCAGAAACCTTTCTTTCTGTTAAAAGAAAGGTTTACGGAAATATCCTTGATGTCATTCGAACAGAAATAACCAGAAATAAGTAA
>CAZYAC010000156.1:8308-11435 GCA_964645475.1 uncultured Saprospiraceae bacterium
AAAAAATAAAAAGTAAATAAATGGAAGAAAGAATTCGGAGCGTGATTAGCGAAAGTATTTCAATCAAAAAAGCAATACTTGCGGATCAAGGTTTGTTAAACACTTTGGAAACGATCATCACTCGCTGTGTGGAATGTTTTCAATCTGGTGGACAACTCTTATTTTGTGGCAACGGAGGCAGTGCTGCTGATGCTCAGCATCTTGCTGCCGAATTCTCTGGTCGTTTCTACATAGATCGAGAACCGCTAGACGCTGAAGCCTTACACGTCAATACTTCTTATTTGACCGCAGTTGCTAATGATTATGATTTTGCTTCTATTTATGCTCGTGCCATTGCTGCCAAAGGACGTCCTGGCGATCTCTTGATTGCCATTTCTACTTCAGGTAATTCACCCAATATCTTGCGAGCTGCAAAGATGGCTAAGACAAAAAAAATGCAAGTGATTGGAATGACTGGAGCCAGTGGAGGAAAATTAGCTGCTGAGGTTGATTATTTGCTCAATGTTCCAAGCACTGATACACCCCGTATTCAGGAATGTCACATCCAATTGGGTCATATCATTTGTGAATTGGTGGAAAAAAAGATTTTTGGAAATACCAATTCTCAATGAGCGGCCATGTAATACCTACCTTTGATAAATCATGGAGCCTTTTTCTAGATCGAGATGGGGTCATCAACCGACGATTACCGGGAAGATATGTTACCCATTTTGCAGAATTTGAATATCTACCAGATAGTCTTCAATCTATTGCCCAGTTAAATAAAATTTTTGGCCGTATTTTTATTGTTACGAATCAAAAAGGAGTAGGGAAAGGACTGATGACTCAAACAGATCTCGATGAGATACATCTTAAAATAATCTCGGATTTCAAAAAAGCAGGAGGTTATATTGACGCTGTTTACGCAGCCACAGCAGCTAGACTTACTTCTACTAGTCAGCATAAACCAAATCCTGGAATGGCTATTCAAGCCAAAACTTCTTTTCCTGAAATTGATTTTAAAAAATCCGTGATCGTCGGAGATTCGATTTCTGATATGCAATTCGGACTATCACTAGGAATGTGGACTGTGCTAGTTGAAGGAAAGAAAGAAGAAGTGGAAATGGCCACGAAACTTGAGGTGGATCAACGTGTCAAGTCTCTAGGTGAATGGACTTCTTCCTTGAATTTTTTTAAATCATTTTGCCATTTTTAACAAATTTCTTTGTTCCGTGACGCAGCAGGTATTCTTTCCCAGAATTGTCTAGATAGAAAATTTGTATTTCGTAATTTTTTCCTTTTTTCGGCTGATGGTTGTAATAAGAAAGATTTATTTTACTTCCAGAAAACTGCACTAAGGCACCATCCATTTCAAAGTCCTCGAATGCTTTTTCACCACCTTCTCCTTCCTCAATGGTTTTCAATATTTCTTGTGTGTCGGAATTAACAATTCGGACGAGAAATTTTTGTTCCATGAGTATGCGTAAGTCGTCGCAGATAAGTTCAAATTCAAGATTGGTATAGTTCCATTTCTTCTTTATCTTTTTTAAAGATTTGCTATTGCTTTTTTGGGAGATTTTTATAGTATTAAATTGAACTTGTGTATTGTTCATGATATTACTGATTCGCTGGTAATTAGCTTCGGCAGATTCTTGGTAGAGTAGTTCCATTTCGTTCTCTGCCTTTAATGCCTCGTAATTCAATTTTTGAGATTCAAGGTTTTGGACCTGCGTCATTAATTCCATTTTTTCAGCTTCAAGGTCTGCAATTTTTTTAGCATCTTTTGGATTGTCTGGAAGAACAGCCACCTTGGTTTCGTTCATTTCCAGTTCTAGCTGTTCGTACCGTATTTGGTAAAGTGCTAGCTGGGCTTTTACATCTGCGATTGCTCGTGATTGCTGCTTAGAGGATTTACGTAACGATATAATGATATTATTTAAGTATTCAATACTATCTTTTAGGATGTGAATTTGATCTTTGAGTACCTGATTTTCAGAACGCAGGTCAACAATTACAGAATCATCTTCTTTACTGACAGTTTTTAGTTCACTGATGTATCGATCCTGTTTGACTAGTAGTTCGTTCTTTTTAACGATAGAACCTACTTGCTGAATGCTGAAAAAACTAAGTCCGACGATCGCACATGATCCAAGGGCAATGGATAAATTTCTGGTCATTTCACAATGATTTGTGGAATAAGAACCAAGAAGTTGTTTAATAATTCAAAAAGAAGCCAAGAACGAAAGAAAGTGAACCAAATCAAGCCTCTTTTTTAAGTTCATAGCCGCGCTATATGAGCTAATGAACATTAGCGAACCCGAAGGGACGGGCTGCCAAAAAGGTGATAAGTTGGATTATTTTCTTAGTTCGTAGGCATTTTGAGGGTTTTTAAAAAACTTCTAACTGTAAGGGTCTTAACTCCAAGGTATAAAATAGCCTCCGAGGAGACGGTTTAACGTTGAAGTAAGTTTTGTAGGTAAAATGATTTATTTTACCTAAATATTTTTTATCAAAAAGTTGGTAAGATTCGTATTTCGTGCAATGGTCATTTCCAATGCATCTATAAAAAATGATCGGTCTCTGCTTGAAGCAAATTCGGCCATTCCTGAAAAATCTAGAATGGTCTGATCATTTATATTAGTGATACTTTTAAGTCGCAAATTTGTTGCCTTACGGCCAAAATGCTGCGTCGTTAAAAAAGTATTGATTAAGTCTTCTATTTTATTTCCCGTAGGATGTTTTACCTCTACCGCTCGGTATTCTAAGCTGACAGTTTCTTGATTAAAATCATAAATCATCACCATGGGTTTCGTGGAGACGATATTCATGCCAGCACGCATGGCCTTTACTTGTTGTCGGGTATTGGGATCGAGTTCGCCACTAGATGTACAGGCCAACTCAAAAATGATTAGAAAAACAAAGAAGAATAATTGATAAAAGTGTTTCATGGTGTTAAATTCAACTAATAAATACAATAAAATATTAATATGTTTGAATTTCAAATATACTTATTACAAATATTATTCCAAAATATAATATGTCTTAATTGCACTTTCCGCTTGCCTAAGCAGGTGTTCAAAATTGTTTTTACAATAACTGTGAGTGGATTTTGTTGCAAATCGAGGCATTTTAAGAAGGGATAGCCTAA
>CAZYAC010000157.1:0-11422 GCA_964645475.1 uncultured Saprospiraceae bacterium
GTAATAAAAAACTTGTTTAAAGTTGGTTTTTCGTTTTGTTTTGATGCGTCTGTTCAGTGAAAGCTTGAACAGACGTTTTTTTATGTCTCTTCTTTTTTTATCTTTAGTCTTAGAGAACTAGTCTTTTGCTTTCCAAAGTTTACATACTATGATTACTACCCTTCCACTTGTTAAGGATTTTATTGGATTATTCTATCCCAACCTATGCGTTGCATGTGATCGCAATACACCCGTGCATGGCGGTGTAATTTGTTTGCCCTGTCAGTACCATTTACCAAAGACCAAGTTTCATTTAGATCGGGAAAATCCATTTACGGAAAGATTCTGGGGACGTATTCCTATTGATGCTGGTGCTTCGCTTTATTATTTTACCAAAGGAGGTAGAACGCAAAAACTAATTCACAAACTTAAATACGACGGGAAAAGAAAAGTAGGTATTAAGGTAGGAAATATGTACGGACGAATGTTAAAAGCATCTCCGTATTTTTCTAAGGTAAATCTGATTGTTCCGGTACCATTACACCCACGAAAAAAACAGAAAAGAGGATATAACCAAAGTGATCTATTTGCACAAGGATTAGCCGAAGAGATGCAAATTCCACGAGCACCTTATGCACTAAAACGCTTGGAAATGACAGATACGCAAACCCATAAATCACAGGCAGAAAGGTTTGCTAATGTAGCAGAAGCGTTCACCGTAAATAAGCCTAAAGTTCTTAAGAATAAACACGTTTTGCTGGTGGATGATGTAATGACTACGGGAGCAACAATGGAAGCTTGTGCCCATCAAATTCTTTCCTGTGAAGGCACGAAGGTCAGCATGGCTACGATTGCCTTTACGGAATACTAAAGAGACAAAAGATAAATTGCCCATCTATGAGGCTATTCATAGATGGGCAATTTGGGAGTTAAATGATTTCATTTGATTACTTCCTGTTACAAATCAACAAAAGTTATCCTTCTACCAGCGTTCCTACTTGTTCTCCTTCGATAATTCGCATCAAGTTATCCGTATCATTAATATCAAAAACAATGATCGGTAAATTGTTTTCTTGACAAAGCGTAAAGGCAGTCATGTCCATGACACTTAGTCCGAGACTAATTACTTTCGCAAAAGATAATTTATCAAATTTGGTAGCGGTATCATCTTTCTCTGGGTCAGCCGTATAAATCCCGTCTACTCGTGTTCCTTTCAGAATAACATCCGCATCAATTTCATTGGCACGTAAGGCTGCCGTCGAATCCGTTGTGAAGTATGGACTTCCAGTTCCTCCGGAAAAAATTACGACTCGGCCTTTTTCAAGATGTCTTATTGCTTTACGGCGGATGTAAGGTTCTGCGATAGCTTGCATTTCGATGGCGGTAACCAATCGAGTAAAAACGCCGATTCCTTCGAGTGCACTTTGCAAGGCCATTCCGTTCATGACGGTTGCCAACATTCCCATATAATCCCCTTGCACACGATCCATTCCAGATTTTTCAGCCTGCATTCCTCTAAAAATATTCCCACCACCGATGACAATTGCCACCTCAATTTTCCTTTCAACTAATTGTTGAACCTGTAATGCGTAGTGCTTCAACATTTTAAAATCAATTCCAAATTTCTGATCTCCCATCAGAGATTCTCCACTTAGTTTGAGTAAAATTCTTTTATACTTAGCCATTATAAATATGATTTAATTTAGAGCATGATTTAAAAAAGGGCAAAAAAAAAGCGAATTATAATTAATTCGCTTTTTCTTATTTCAAAATCTTATCCAAGTTCTATATGCTTGAAGTCGGTAACGGTTAATTTGTCGTTAACTGACTTAAGATACGTAGCTACGGATTCTTTGTTTCCTTTGACATAATCCTGATTGAGTAACGTTCTTTCACGGTAGAACTTGTTTAGCTTACCCATCGCAATTTTTTCTAAAATTGCTTCTGGCTTACCTTCTTGGCGCGCTTGTTCTTTTCCGATCTCGATCTCTTTTTCTACAATGGTAGGATCAACTTGTTCTTTGTCTAAGGCAATAGGCCGCATGGCAGCAATCTGCATAGCAACATTCTTGCCTGGCTCAATGTATTCCGGACCTTCTAGGTTAACGGCTACGATTACTCCCGCACGGTGTCCCATATGGATATAAGGAAGTACCTGACCTTCACCAGCAGAAGTCTGAATCTTAGCGTACTTGCTAATTTCCAGTTTTTCTCCGATTACACCGGTCTGTTCCACTACTTTCTCTGCGATTGACTGTTTATCATCAAAAGGTAAAGCCAGTAGAGCTTCCGTAGAATCAGGTAAACTATTGAGGGCGATGTCTGCAATTTTGTCAGCAAAGGCTACAAAGTCTTCGTTTTTAGCCACGAAATCAGTTTCGCAACCTAGTCTTACCACGATACCGTTGTTACGGTTAGCGGAAGTCTTGGCGATTACTACTCCTTCTTTTGCGTCTCGGTCTGCCCGTTTTGCAGTCAGTTTCTGACCTTTTTTACGCAAATTTTCCGTTGCTTTTTCAAAATCACCGTCTGCCTCGACGAGTGCTTTTTTGCAATCCATCATTCCGGCACCAGTAAGGTCCCGTAGTTTTTTTACATCAGCAGCTGATATTTTCACTTCTTAAATGTTTTTTAATTTTTAAAATAATGATTCATAAGACATAACGCAGAAACAATTAATAGAGTTTCTTTTGTTGTTATATTGGCTATTTATTGCTTAGCCTCCGCCGCTTTTTTCTCGTTCTTCTTAGAGTTACGTTCTTTCAAACCGTCTCGGATTGCATCCACAATCGTGTCGGTAATAATCGTAATAGATTTAGAAGCGTCGTCATTAGCAGGAATCGGGAAATCTACCATGTTTGGATCAGAATTGGTATCCACCATAGCGATGGTACGCATTCCTAATTTTTTAGCTTCGGCCAGTGCGATATGCTCGTGGCTGATGTCAATGATAAAGATAGCGCCAGGAATTCTGTTCAAGTTTGCGATACCACCGAGTACTTTTTCCAGTTTGTTACGCTCACGAGTTAAGGTAAGACGTTCTTTTTTGGTAACACTCGTTACATTGGTATCCGCCAACATTTTGTCAATGTTGTTCATCTTCTTAACGGACTTCTTGATCGTTGCAAAGTTAGTCATCATACCTCCCAACCAACGTTCAGTAACGAAAGGCATTTCTACACTTCGTGCCGCTTTTGCTACGATTTCACGAGCTTGCTTTTTAGTAGCAACGAAGAGGATTTTACGACCAGAACGAGCAATCTGACGAGCAGCGTTAGCGGCTTGATCTAATGTTTCCAATGTTCGATTAAGGTCGATAATGTGAATACCTTTGCGCTCCATAAAAATGTAGGGCTGCATTTTAGGATTCCACTTTTTCTTCAGGTGGCCGAAGTGAACACCTGCATCTAATAATTCTTTATATGTGGGCTGTGCCATTTTATTTTATAAGATTTGGATTAAAAAATAACGTAAAAGAAAAAACCAGTTGGTTGAGCAATTAACGCTTAGAGAACTGGAAGCTCTTTCTCGCCTTAGGCTTACCGTATTTTTTACGTTCAACAATACGCGCATCTCTACGCAAGTATTTACGATCCTTAAGCGGCTTGCGAAATTCTTCGTTCAATTGTACCAGCGCTCTGGAGATGGCCATCCGTACCGCTTCGGCCTGACCTTTAAAGCCACCACCGTTTACGTTTACGTTAAGATCATAAATGTTTTCAGCTTCTACCGTACGGAATGGATCCGTGATCGTAGCCTGAATGTGAATCTGGGGAAAATACTCTTTGTAATCTTTGCCGTTGACTTTGATGTTGCCATCACCTTTAGTAAGGTAAACGCGGGCAATAGAAGCTTTTCTTCTCCCAATCGCATTAATCATTTCCATGAATTAAAATTTTAATGGTTCAGGTTTTTGTGCCTCGTGACCGTGTTCGGCTCCTTCGTACACATATAATTTTTTAAACATTGCGCGGCCTAATTTTGTCTTAGGCAGCATTCCACGAACAGCGTTTTCTATAACGGCGTGTGGTTTTTTAGCAGCTAACTCCTTAGCAGTAGTACTTTTTTGACCACCAGGATAAAGAGAATAGGAAAGATAGGTTTTCTGATCCCACTTGTTGCCAGTAAATCTAATTTTACCAGCATTGATAATGATGATATTGTCACCACAATCTACGTGTGGAGTGTAACTTGGCTTGTGTTTTCCACGCAAAATATGGGCTATCTGAGAGGCAATACGACCTACTACTTGATTTTCCGCATCTACGATAAACCACTTGCGTTCCACTTCTTCCTTTTTAGCCGACTTGGTTTTGTAACTTAATGTATTCACTTTTATACTTTTTTGTGAAAATTATAGAAAAAAGACTGTCCGGAATAGACGCCAAAACGCCTTCTTTTCAATCGGTGCGCAAAGTTAGTACTCTTTATTTCAAAAAACAAGGATTTTTGATGAAAGATGAAAAAAATGATTTGTAAGTCGTTGATAATCAGTATAATTTTCGCACGCTTTTTTTCATGGGTTGCGGTTTTTGTTGTTTTTTTAGGTCTTTTCCTGATTTATATTTTTCAATTTTTCCCACTTGATTAAAAATACTATTCGTAAAATAGTCCGCTTGGGGTATTTTCTATTGTTAAAAGAATGCCTAATTTTATTTTTCAAATCAGAGCTTGTCCAAATTTTCATGATTGTGCGAAATTGAGAAAATTTTATACTGAATGAGGCAAAAAATGTAAGCGATGCTGAAGCATCGGTGAGGCTTTTTAACAGCCTGCTCCGAAGACTTTCGGAGAAATGCAGTATAAAATTTGCCAATTGCAGCCAATTAATGGAAGTTTAGACAAGCTCTTAGCTGGAACCCAACAATCACTTCCGAGTTTATAGCCAGCCGTTTATAGCCCCAAATTTTTTCCACCACATTATTATGTATTCCCTTGATGAATAAAGAAGCGCTTATACCCGAAATTTTTGTTTATTGTGATCGTTGGTGCGAACACTGTCCATTTACTAATCGTTGTGAGATTTTTAATCCTGCGGATCAAGAAAAGGATTGGTCAAAAATGGATGCTGACGAATTTATCCAAGAAATCACCACTACTTTTGAGAAGACGATGAGTCTGCTGAAGCAGGAGGCCGATGCCAACGGGATCAACTGGAACCAACTAGTTGCCGATGCTAAAGAAGTAGAAATCGAAGACCCTATATTACCTACAGATCATGAAGAAATTATTGCCTTAGCTGGAGATTACCGACGTCAGGTTACAAAGTGGTTAATGGAATGCTCAAAATATATCGAGACGATTACCCAAATGCATGCACAAAATTTTGAACTAGGTATTGAAGTAGCAGAAAAAAATAATTCCCAATTTATAGATGCCTTGGAGACCATTCAGTGGTACCACGCTTTAATCGAAGCCAAACTCCGGCGCGCAATAAATGCATTAAATAGTAGTTTTGAAGAAGAGCAGGATGATTTTTCCCAAAGTCATGCGAATGGTTGTGCTAAAATCACGATGCTCTTTGTAAAGAAAAGTATGTGTGCTTGGGAACAAATAAGCATAGAAATGGTCGATCAGGAAGATAAAATACTAGATCATTTGGCTACTTTGAGTCGATTGAGTGGAAAAATTCAAAAAATATTTCCAGCACATGAGGCATTTATTCGCCCGGGCTTTGATACCTTTATACTCTAAACTATTTACGAAAGCTGCTGTTTTTACTTCATAAGGTAGGTTAGTCTACTCAAAATCTTTTTTAAACAAACATCAGGTCTGGTATCTGCTAGTTATATGAATTTAAAGAAACAGCGTATTTTGCCTCAGGATGAAGATCCAAACGCGACAAGCCGTAAACGCGATCATATTGAACTGGCTTTTCGATCACAAATCGGAACGGATGCCTTAGATTCTAGGTTCTACTACGAACCACTATTGGCAGCACATCCCAGTGATGCCACTCAACCAATTTTTTTTTTAGAAAAAGAATTAAAAAATCCAATTTGGGTTTCTTCCATGACTGGAGGAACTGAGCTAGCTCGAACCATTAACCATAATTTGGCCAGAGCCTGTAAAGATTTTGGAATGGGGATGGGCCTTGGATCTTGCCGAGGATTGTTGAGTAGTGACGAGTATCTGAAAGATTTTGATATTCGCCCTATTATGGGCAATGATTTACCCTTATATGCCAATTTGGGAATTGCGCAGATGGAACAATTATTAATCAGTAATCAGGCAGAGCAGATCTTTAGGATGATGGATAAGCTGCAAGCAGATGGATTAATCATCCATGTCAATCCGCTTCAAGAATGGCTACAGCCAGAAGGAGATCGATTTACACAGCCTCCTTTACAAACCATCGAGAAATATTTAAGCCTTACCGATCGGCCGGTTATCGTAAAAGAAGTAGGACAAGGAATGGGGTACGCAAGTATGAAGGCGTTATTTCAACTTCCGCTCGCAGCAGTTGATTTTGCTGCTAGTGGCGGTACTAACTTTGCTATGCTGGAACTCCTTCGTAGTAACCCCGAAAAGCAAAGCATCTATGAAGCCCTCGCAAGAGTTGGACACAGCGCTGAAGAAATGGTCTTAATGGTCAATAAAATAAAAGAAGAACTGGGCGAAAAAATGATTTGTAAAGAAGTGATTATTTCTGGTGGAGTAAAGAACTTCCTTGATGGCTACTATTTAATTAATAAATTAAATCTATCTTGTGTGTACGGACAAGCATCTGGCTTTCTTAAATACGCAAGAGGTGATTATCAGGAGTTGTACAATTACGTTCAGTCTCAGGTAGATGGACTCGCCTTAGCGAAAGCCTTTTTGAAGGTAAAAATGAGTGAAATATGAAAAAGTCCATTTCTGGGTTTTCTAAACTGTCTAAAAGAAAAAAACTCCGCTGGATTGTCGAGAATTTTTTCAAAGATCCCGAGAGCGTCATGAGAGAATTGATGAGCTATTGGCACAGTAATGAGGATCAACAAAAAATTCTTGATGGATTTAGTGAAAACACTATCAGCAACTACTATCTTCCTTACGGAGTAGCTCCTAACTTTATTATCAATGGTAAAACTTATTGTATCCCAATGGTCACCGAGGAAAGCTCCGTGGTAGCCGCCGCATCTAGTGCTGCTAAATACTGGTCAGTGAGAGGAGGTTTTACCGCTACGGTTTTAAGTACCAAAAAAGTCGGACAAGTTCACTTTATTTGGTCAGGTAATTATCAACGACTACAACAGGTTTTTAGCGAGTTAAAAGAAAGATTGCATAAAGATGTTGAGCACATTACCCACAATATGCGAAAACGAGGTGGTGGAGTTCTTGATATAACACTGCTCGATATGCGGCACTTAGATGATGATTATTATCAACTAAAAGTAGACTTCGAAACCTGTGATTCGATGGGTGCCAATTTTATTAATTCTGTTCTAGAAACTTTTGGTCAAACACTAAAAGATTTTTTGGATAAGCATCCAGATATTCCAGAAAACGAAAAAGACTTGGAAGTGATCATGTCCATTCTTTCCAATTATACACCAGAATGTTTAGTGCGATGTAGTGTTACCTGTCCTGTCAGCGATTTAGGAAATTTTTCTGACGAGATGGATGCGAATGCTTTCGCGCATAAGTTTTGCCGAGCAATAAAAATTGCACGAGTAGATGCTTATCGCGCGGCGACTCATAACAAAGGAATTTTTAACGGTGTAGATGCTGTAATTATGGCAACAGCCAACGATTTCAGAGCAGTGGAAGCTTGCGGACATACTTATGCAGCTCGGGACGGACAATATAGAAGCCTGAGTTATTGTAGTGTAGAAAATGGCGTCTTTAAATTTTGGTTGGATCTTCCGTTAGCATTAGGTACTGTTGGCGGACTTACCAAGCTACACCCAATGGCTCGTCGGTCATTGGAATTATTGGGTAATCCAACAGCACAAGAATTAATGAAGATAGTGGTGGCGACTGGACTGGCTCAAAATTTTGCGGCAATTAAGTCATTGGTAACCACGGGTATTCAACAAGGTCATATGAAAATGCATCTATTAAATATTCTCAACCATCTCGGTGCAACGGAACAGGAGCAGCAAACAACTACTATTTATTTTGAAGACAAGGTGGTTTCTTTTACAGCAGTACAACATTATTTGGATAGATTACGCACCAATAAAAAATCGGTCAGTAGCAAGTAGGCTTGGCCAAGTTAATGATCAATATCCAGAATGAAGTCTAATAAATCCGCCTTTACAATTCTAAAAATCATCGATTAATTTGTTCATGCAACCACCGCATTTTAGTGCCAATGGTAAATTATTGCTCACCGGCGAATATTTTGTACTGGACGGAGCGGTAGCTTTAGCTGTGCCTACTCGTCTTGGGCAAAAGATGAAATTACAAATGGAATCCCAGAAGGGAAAAACCTTTTTTTGGAGAAGTTATGACAGCGACGGAACCTGTTGGTTTGAAGGTGAATTTTCTAAAGATAATTTTAATTCAAACCATAATAGCGATCCTAGTGTTGCTAATCGTTTGACCGAAATATTAAATGTTACGAGAGATTTAAATGCGGAATTTGGCAGCCGTTATATTCATGAGATTTCTGTTATTGAAACGAAACTGGATTTTCCAAGACAGTGGGGGCTGGGCACCAGCTCAACATTAATTGCGATGATTGCTAGTTGGGCACAGATTGATCCTTACCAATTGTTGGCAAAGACCTTTGGAGGCTCTGGTTATGACCTGGCTTGTGCCGATGCAGATCAGGCGTTGCTTTATCAATTACCAGGACCGGTTGTTAAGTCGGTCCGATTCTCTCCGATTTTTTCGGATCAGATATTTTTTGTTTATTTAAATAAAAAGCAGAATAGCAGAGAAGGAATATTGAGTTATCGAAAAATTCAGCGACAATTTTCCCAAGAGATAGAGGCAATTAGTTCATTAACAGATGAGATGCTGCATTGTCAGACTCAATCTGAGTTTGCTAGGATTATTACAGCGCATGAACAAATAGTTAGTCGAACGTTAAAAATCGACCGGGCAAAAGATTTATATTTTTCTGATTTTCCTGGTGAAATTAAATCACTAGGAGCTTGGGGAGGAGATTTTGTGATGATCACTAGTGACCGGCCAATGGATTGGGTAGAAAGATATTTTACAGAAAAAGGAATGAGCGTTTTTAAAACCTATAAAAATTTAATTAAAGAAGATGGCCTGGAAGTGGTACGATAGTAAGATTACGAAGATTGAGCAAATGACGTCTACTACACGTCGGTTTTGGTTAGAGAAAAAACCGGAATGGGATTTTAGTTTTCAGGCTGGTCAGTTTATAACATTGGATTTGCCAATACATGAAAAACGACTAAAACGCTGGCGAAGCTATTCTTTGGCTGGAAGTCCTGGAGATACGGGAGATTTGGAATTATGTATTGTAAAATTGGATGGTGGATTAGCTTCCGAATATTTATTTGAAGAAGCTAAGATCGGTACTCCAGTAAAATTTAAAGGACCAGCGGGTGCTTTTACCTTATCCAAAAAACCGGCAACGGAGCTGGTATTTATCTGCACTGGAACCGGAATTGCTCCTTTTCGTAGTATGCTACGAGAGATGGCCGCAAAGGAATGGAAGCAATCAGTCCACTTAATTTTTGGTACCAGATATGTAGATGGAATTTTATATCGCAAAGAAATGGAAGCACTAGAAAGAGATTTTCCAAGTTTTAAGTACAGTATAGCACTTTCTAGAGAGGCAACAGAAGATTATCATCAAGGATATGTGCATAAAATTTACGAGCAAGCCTACCAGGACATCCAGCAGGGAATTCACTTCTATATTTGTGGATGGAGTAACATGGTAGATGAAGCGGTAAAAAAATTAACCGAAGATATGGGGTACCCAAAAGAACAGGTGCACTATGAATTATATGGATAGTGTCAAGGCACTAAAAAAAAATCTGACGGTAAAATTACAACCAGATGGTTTTAAATTGTGTTAACTTTGTAATGAAGTTGTTCAATACGTTGGAAACTAACTTAATTTACAGAGTATTCAATGTAGAATTTATAAAAAAGAAAATAAATAAAAATGGAAGATACGACCACTAAAAGTCCGGTGATGTTATATACGGAGCAAACGCCAAATCCGGAATCATTGAAGTTTGTAACCAATCGTATGCTTTATCGAGGTACCGCAGATTTTAGAGAAGAAGCGTTGGCGATTGAATGGTCTCCGATGGCTAAAGAAATTTTTGAACTACCTTATGTCAAAGGAGTTTACATTAGCAATAACTTTGTCACGATCACTAAGGAGTTTAATTATGCCTGGGAAGACATTATGCTCCCTGCCAAGGAGTTTATTAAGACTTATATCATAGAGGAGAAGCCAATCATAAAAGATGGTTTTACGGAGGCGATGGAAAAGATAGAAGCCGAAAGAGGAGTAAGCTATGATTACTCTGAAGAAGAAGTAGAGATTGTGGCTAAAATCAAAGAGTTGATAGAAACCTATGTCAAGCCGGCGGTAGAAATGGACGGTGGAAACATAGAATTTAAGTCGTTTGATAAAGGCGTGGTAACCGTTATTCTGCAAGGCTCTTGTAGTGGATGTCCTTCTTCTACCGTGACTTTAAAATCCGGAATTGAAGGAATGTTGAAAAGAATGGTCCCCGAAGTGACAGAAGTTAAGTCTGAGATGGGATAAAAAAAAAGAAAAATAATTTTAAAAAAGCCTGATAAATGACCATTTATCAGGCTTTTTTAATTTTTTCTGACCTGACTGATCAAAATAGAATAAAAATTTTTTATACTAGAAGAAAGGTAATTTAACTAAAAATTATTTTATAAATAATTGATAATCAAAACGAATAAGAGTCTTAAATGCAATTTGCCAAATTTTCCTCTTTTTGTTAAGAATCTGGTTTTTGGAAAAAGCTTCCAAAAGTCCTTATTTTTTTTGATTATTCCAAAAAATAGTGCATATTTGTGTTTGCGTATTCATTTAAGGTTCATTTGGAAACGCCACTCTTCACTAGAAATCCCTAGGAATATACTTTGACTATAGAGAAAACTGCGTGTTGCAGGAAGTAAACTTTTATGTTTTTTGCAAAAAAGCGAGCGTCCCAAATCACCTTATTTATTGACTAAGAGAGAAAAGATGTAATGCAGAATTAAACCTGACTTACTGTAATTTTATTACTCATTTTATCTTGTTGTTGAGGAACTACACCAGTTTTTTATTTTATTGATAACTACAGAGACACAAAAAGAAAATTTTTACAATTTTTATTTGAGCTCAAAATACCAGAAACAGACAAGAATTTTGCTCGCAGAATTCGATTTTTTAATCTTCCTCACAAAACAACAAAATGACTTATAAATCAATCTTCAAAGGCCGTCTGGAGTTTGGTAGTCCCAAAAGTTTCGACAAAGTACGTACAATGTATCAGTCTAGAGT
>CAZYAC010000158.1:0-11404 GCA_964645475.1 uncultured Saprospiraceae bacterium
TTAGTTTGTGATCAACCTTTCGAAGTTTATAATAAAATAGTTAAAAGGTTCGCACCTACCCGGCATCTCTCCGCTACCATTGATCCAACCGCTCATGTTCATCCCTCGGCCATCATCGAACCCAATGTTGTTATCGGATCACAAGTAACAATTGGCGCATATACTTACATACAAGCCAATGTAACGATCAAAGGTCCTGCAATTATCGGCAGTCACGTAAATATTCAATCAGGCACTGTCATTGGAGCCGAAGCATTTTATTTTAAAAAGAAATTAGATCATTATAAAAAATGGCAAACAGGAGGTAGGGTGCTGATCGAAGATCGGGTAGATATTGGGCCTGCTTGTACCATCTGTCGTGGCGTGTCGGGTGATACCGTTATTGGACAGGGAAGTAAACTCGATGGACAGGTACATATTGGACACGGCGCCGTCATTGGCGAAAACTGCCTACTAGCTGCTCAAGTTGGTATCGGTGGAAAAACCATCCTGGAAAACGATGTGGTTTGTTACGGACAAGTTGGTATTGCACAAAATATTATCATCGGACAAGGTGCCGTTATTGCTGCTAAATCAGGCGTCTCCAAATCCCTTCTTGGTGGAAAAACATATTTTGGAATACCCGCTGAACCATTACGGCAACACCATAAAAAACTGGCCACCCTACGCCAGCTCCCTGAACTTATGAAACGGCTAGAAGAAGAATGAAAATTGCCGTCAATACCCGATTACTACTAAAAGACCGACTAGAAGGTATTGGTCGCGTTACCTACGAAATCGTACGTCGTATGGTTGCGCAACATCCGGAAGACGAGTTTATCTTTTGTTTTGATCGCCCCTACGATAAAGCATTTATTTTTGGCAAAAACGTGACTCCGCTTATTATTAGTCCACCATCTCGACATCCTTTTTTATGGTATTTATGGTTTGAACAATCGCTGCCCCGTGCCTTAAAAAAATACCAGCCAGATGTTTTTTATTCTGCCGATGGGTATAATAGTTTAAAATTAAATTGCCCCTCCGTAATGGTCACCCATGATTTAGCACATATCCATTATCCGAAAGAAATTCCTTTTTGGGTTAGAAAATATTATCAACATTATGTGCCAAAATATCTAGAAAAATCGGATAAGGTAATTAGCGTTTCCCACGCAACCAAAGAAGATATTATGGAACAATATCTGATTCCTTCTCAAAAAATATCGGTGATTCATAATGGTAATCGAGATGGTTTTTTAAAAATAAAAAAAGAACAAAGGAAAGCCACTCGTGCAGAATATAGTCAAGGCTGTAAATATTTTTTTTATTTAGGAGCTGTCCATCCTCGTAAAAATTTGGAGCGCCTGATTATGGCTTTTGATTTATTTAAACAAACCACAAGCAGTGATATCAAATTACTCATCGGCGGTCGACTGGCTTGGCAGACCGATACGGTACAACGTATTTTCGATCAATCGGTTTACAAAGTAGATATCAATTTTTTGGGCTTTATTCCGGAAGAAGATTTGTCTGCTTTATTGGGATCTGCCTTGGCGATGGTCTATGTTTCGTTATTCGAAGGATTTGGATTGCCCATTTTGGAAGCAATGTATGCAGAGGTTCCGGTCATTACTGCTAATGTAAGTGCCATGCCAGAAGTAGCAGGAGATGCAGCGCTGCTGGTTGATCCACTTTCTGTCGGAGATATCGTCTTAGCTATGCAAAAAATATACGAAGAGAAAGCGCTTAGAAAGCACCTTGTGAATACTGGTAAAATACAGAGAGAAAAATTTAGCTGGGATCGGGCAGTGGAGGAGACTTATGCTATTTTAAAAAAATCGGCTGATAAAAAATAGTTTCTTTAGAACTAGTTTAGTAAACCTAATAAATAAAATACTAATCTAAATTACCTGAAAAATACTTTTTTAGATAACCCTATTTCAGTTACCACAGGTTTACTAAACTTCGTTGATAATAATAAGAGAATTTGATATTTTATTTTTTAGAACATCTCTACTCCTTATATTTAGGTTTACTAAATCCTCTTCAAATTGTGAGGAGATTTAGTAAACCTTGGATAATCATTTTGGCTTCACTCCGCTGCATGTTTTTTCAATGCTCCTAATACGATTACCGAGCCAATCACCGCTGGTAAAAACAATAAGAAAATCCGATGTAACAAAGTCTGGATTTTTGTCTAAGCTGCGCATCAGATGTCCATGCGCAGCAAGATCTACAGGATGGTGTTGAAAAAGATAATGTGCTTTAAGGTAGAGTAAGGACTTCCCCTTTTTTGCTAAATCTCGAGACTCCGGAATACTCCGAGTAATCATCGAAAAGATATTGTAAGTTTCTCCTAACAGCTCATGCAGGGTCGGTCGATCGGTGGGCATATCCGAATTAAAGTAAGCCGCTTCTGTCCCGCAATAACTACGCATCGCATTTTTACCAAAGCGTTTTCGACGAAATTCTTTTTTATCAAACCAACGGATACCGGTGATATCTGCTGTTCCCGGAAAGCATCCGAGCAAAGGAGGAAGATAGGCTGGGCCGGTCGTTGAAGGAAAGCAACTCGTCGCTTTCCGGAACGTTCCACGACTTAATATTTCTTTTTGAATATTAGGGAGTTTTCCGGCATCCAGCAGGGATTTCATCACATCATGGCGTGCGCCATCGATAAGATAAAAGATCGTCTTTTTTCTTTTAGTTTTCATAACCTATTTTTCAATAGATGTGAAAACTAAGAAATTACCCTAAGTCGTTGTTTTATTTTTTTTCCATAACATTCCACAACCAATAATTCCAATCAATACTAGGGCCAAAGCGATGATCTCAGCTTGGGTTAGCGAAAAGCCGAGTACATTGTATTTTTCGTTGATTCTAATTTGCTCAATAGTAAAGCGCTCTACACCATTCATGATCAGATAAATAAAGAAAAGCATACCAGGAATCACCACTCTTTTTCTAATTCCCCAGAGAATAGCACCAAGGATACTAGCCATTAGAATTTCATAAATAGGGGTAGAAAATACAGGAACTGGCAACCGATTACAATAGCGGAATTGGCAGTCTTCCATTCGAACACCAGCGTCGATCACATTATGCGGGTAGTCGTAAGCCCACACCCAATCCGGTAAAAATCCGATGATGGCTGGTTTAGTATATTCGTAAATTACTTGTCCATTTTCAACCAATTTGATAGGATCTCCCCAGTCTCCATCCCCAGAAAAATGACACCCCATTCTACCAACTGCGTAGGAAACCATCAATGCTGGAGCCACTGCGTCCATGACATGAATGGGCTTGAGGCCAATCTTTTTGACATAAAAATAGGTGACTAAAAACCCTCCTATCAATCCTCCATAAATGGCCATTCCACTCCCTGAGAAAAGCGAAGCCGCCCACTGCCCAAAACTCAATCCTCCTTTAAATACCAGATCAAGATCTTCAATCATGGCAAATAGTTTTGCTCCAAGTACGCCACTGATCGCAGCGACCATCGTAATATCTCCAATGCGTTCGTAAGGCCTAATTTTTATTTTAACCAACTGGGGAGGGTTTAATTTCTCTCGATTTTTCTCATACCATTTGAATGCTGCAAATAATCCACAGAAAATAATGCCTCCAATCAAGCTACCCTTAGCAGAAAATATTATTCCCGCCGGATCTATTTTGAAATCTTCAAAATTTGAAACAATATATAAAAACTTGAATCCTAGAATAAAACCCAAAATAGCATTACTGATAATCTCAAAGGGCGTAGCCGGCTTTCCTTTTGTCTCTTCAATTATTTTTGATTCTAGCAAACCCTCTGCTTCTTTTCGACGTAACTCCATCATCAAAATAAAAGCTGCGGTCAGGAAAGCTAGCACTAGGAAAAAACCAAAAGTCTTAATAATGGAAAGTCCGTTGTCAGGAGCCGTACCTAATAGATCGTGGAAAAAATAGGAGAGATCTGGATACATGTGTATTGTTTGTTTAAAAAAATGGAAAAAGGGGAAAGCTCGTTTATCCGATTGCTGGAATTTCCATAACGTTGGCCGAAACATGGCCCCCTTCGGTAATATTCATAAGCTGAACGGTTCCGATGGTATTAATCATTTCCGGTTGTAACGGTGCTTCTATTTTTATGTAATTATCGGTAAAACCACTCATCAAATCCGATTTTTTGTTTACTTCGAAAAGTACTTCTCGGAATTGTCCTTGGTATTGTCGATAAAAATGTTGTCTCTTTTTTTCTGATAAAATCCGGAGCATTTCATTCCGGCGACGACGTTCTGCCATCGGAACTGGGTTTTCCATTTCAGCGGCAGGTGTGTTGGCCCGTTCTGAATAGGTAAAAACATGGAGATAGGAAATATCCAGTTGGTTTAAAAACTCATAAGTCTCTAAAAAATCTGCTTCTGTCTCTCCTGGAAATCCAACAATCACATCTACCCCGATACAACAATGTGGCATCACGCTGCGAATTTCTTTTACCCTTTGCTGGTAAAGATCACTATTATACCGTCGGCGCATAGCCTTTAATATTTTATCACTTCCCGATTGTAATGGCATATGGAAGTGCGGGACAAACCGTTCTGAATTGGCAACGAAACGAATAATTTCATCTGTGCATAAGTTTGGTTCGATGGAGGAAATCCGAAAACGATTAATTCCTTCTACTTTATCCAAGGCCTTGATCAAATCAATAAAGAGGGCTTCTTTTTTAGGTTTAACACCTTCTATAACTTCCGTACCATTGCCAAAATCTCCAATATTTACACCCGTCAGGACTATTTCCTTGACGCCTCTATCTGCGATTTCTATGGCGTTGGCTACAACGCTTTCTACTGTATTACTGCGACTTTTTCCACGAGCTTGCGGGATGGTACAAAAGGAACATTTATAATTACAACCATCTTGTACTTTCAAAAACGACCGGGTACGATCTCCAAAAGAAAAAGCATTGATAAAATCTTTTGCTTCCGTTACTTTTCCAGCAGCCACCATACCTTTACCCGGAGCTTTACTCAGGTCATCAATAAAGTCGAGAATTCTAAATTTTTCAGCAGCGCCCAATACTAAATCCACTCCTGGGATTTCTGCTATCTCTTCTGGTTTGAGCTGTGCGTAACATCCGATAACCACAACAAATGCCTGCGGGGCAGCGCGTAAGGCTTGCCGAACTACTTTTCGACATTTGCGATCTGCAAAATCCGTAACAGAACAGGTATTAATAACATAGATATCTGCCCCTTCTTCGAATTTTACTTCGCGATAGCCTTTATCCTCAAAACTACGACCAATGGCCGAGGTTTCAGAGTAATTGAGTTTACAACCCAAGGTATAAAATGCGACAGATTTTGGTGTTGCCATGGTACAAAACTACGGAATTTTGCCGGATCAGAAACTGTTACCACGAATCACATAATCGTATTTTTCAATCGCTGCGATCAACTTGGGTAATGCGTTGGTTTCTAGTAGGGTTTCCTCTTTAATTAAAAATTCTAAAAAACTGGTTCGTTCATCGTATCCTTCGAAGATAATGTAGGAAAGATAGGATAGTGAATCTTCGTATTTTCGGGCACGACTCAAACGGAAAATTTTATCGTGTAAATCATATTCTATAATCAAAAACCGATTATTTGACTTATAGTGATAGCAGGATAAAAACATTGGATAATGTACAAAATTCTCCTGATCTTCTCCTACCAAATTGCGGTCATAGAGCGGGTATAAAATAACCTCACTGTGGATACTGTATTTTTCTAACTCACTACGTAAGGTGTAGAGTTTTTTCTTTAGAATTTCAGAAATTAACTCTCTTTCAGACAGATCATGATATTCGTACCATTCTTTTTTAAAAATGTCAAAATAAGTCACCTCTCCAATACGCAATTTATAATCAAATCTTCCATAACCCGGAACTACGTAGCCGGGGTAATAAAATTCCTTGCCCATTCTTTTAGCCCACTCAATTTCTAACAACATCGTGTAGTAGCCCAAACTATCCGAACGATAATCCGGATCAAATAAGCCCATAATACTGGCGATGGTTTCATCTCCAACGTCAAAAAAACTAGCTCCAATGAGGCGATCACCATCATAGATACAAGTCTCCCAAGTATTGTAAATATCTCGAGAAGACTCTCCAAATAACGACTCTACCAATGATCCGGCAATATAGCCTTCAAACCTACTTTTGTGGTTTTGGTATAAAGCTTCTTTCTCTTCGTCAAAAACTGCTTCGCGATAAATAACCCTGAATTTACGGCCATTCTGATTCATTAGTTTACGCTGGCCTCTTCTGAATTCAAATTCAGGTAGGCTAAGTCGTACCCAAAGTGCCGTATATAAAGCTCCATGAAAACATAAAAACTGACAGGTAAAAATCATTTGTCCCATTCTAAACCAACCCTGTTCCAGATACTGGTCCAGTGTCTCGCCTGACATCGCTCGTGGGTAATGAATTTGTGTAAACATAAAAAGAAATATAATAGATAACAGCGACTCGAAGTGAGTACCCGAAAAAGCACCAAGATAGAAACTATAACGATCTCATTCCACTGTTTGCTTCTTTAATCACAAAATAATTCTGAATTAATATTTTTAGGTTAATACTACCAGATGGGATAATGGTCTAATTGCAGATGTTCTTTGTAAAATAGACGAGTTGTTTCTTCAAAAGAGTGGGTATAATCTGAGACATAAAACTGATGTGCTTTATTTTTTTTATCATTCAACAAATCCCACTTACGAAGTTTGTTTTCTATATCTTTTACGGTAAACAATGTAGAGTCGAGGACCTCTACACCATTGCCAAAAAAGTCTTCAATATCCGTACGGATAAGCGGATAATGCGTACAGGCCAGCAGTAAAGCCTCTATATCCGTAAATTCTTCGTTTGAAAGGTAGTTTTCAATTACCACCTGACTTACTCGATTGTGGGAATATCCCTCTTCGATCATAGGTGCCAAGAGTGGCGTAGCCAGTGCGGCTACTTTCAAACTGGGTTGTTGCTCCCGTAGTTTTCGTTGATATACGTCAGATCGAATCGTAGCTTTAGTAGCAATAATGCCTATTTTTTTTAAGTCTTTAGTTACTACGGCTTCTACTAATGGATCTACGACATTGACAAAGATGGCCTCTCCAGGAAAGAAATCGACCAGTATATTATAGGCTGCCGAAGAAGCAGAGTTACAAGCGATCACAATCATTTTGCAATCTCGCTCTAATAAAAATTTTACGATTTTTAAGCAATAATAACGAATCGCATCCGCAGATTTATCACCATAAGGAAGGTGTGCGGTATCGCCGAAATAGATAATTTCTTCGTTGGGAAGGTACCTATTAATAGCATTGGCGACCGTGAGGCCGCCAATGCCAGAGTCAAAGACTCCAATAGGTTGCTTTTTATGAGGCGTTTTTGTCAAATTCAAATGGTCTTATTACATCCCCAACTGTGTTTTGACAGCCGCCGTAGCATCTTGTGCTTCGTCTACATAAAGTAGGATTCCAGCCCCAGGACTTCCGTTGAACAACATGGTATAACCCTGTGATTTAGCTACAGAAGTAATTGCATCGTTGATTTTCACTAAAATTGGCTCTAACAATTCGTTACGCTTAGCAAGTAACTGCTGCTGCATCGTTTGCTCAAATTCTCGGATTTTACCTTCCTTTTCCTGCAATTCTTTCTGCTTGGCTTCCTGCTGTACAGGGCTTAATTCACCTTTTGCCATTTTATCCTCAGCTGTTTTCACTTCCCGCTGTAAGTCTTCTACCATTTTTTGGCCTTTCTTCTGTAATACCTTTTGCAAGGACTCCAGCTGTGGTTCCATTTGTTTGAATTCCGGAATCTCGGATAAAATCAAATCGGAATTAACGTATCCGTATTTCTGTGCGCTGGCATTTAAACTTAATGCGAAAAAAGCGAGAAGCAGGAAACTGATTTTCATAAGTTGTTTCATGATCTTATTATTAATTTTTTAATTTGTGTAATTTTCTAGTCTACCATAAAAATAATTGCGGCGACAAAGATAATACTTTTATTTGGCTCTAAAATAGCCATTTCGTTATAAATAATTTATACCCTAAATAGGGCATTTATTTAAGTGCTGCTATGATTTCGTCGGTTTTGTCGTATCGCTCGTTAGCGAATATCAACCCAGCCGTGCTACTTTTATCTAGAATGAAATCGTATCCTTTATCATTCGCAAAGTCTTCGATTACTCCATATACCCGGTCTTGAATAGGTTGTACCAAGTCTCTTCTTTTCTGAAAAAGGGCTCCTTCGGGACCAAATTTGTCTTTCTGCATCTCTCGTACTTCTTTTTCCCGAGCCATGATTTCTTCTTCTTTCTGACCACGCATTTCTTCACTCATTAATACCTGCTCTGCCTGATATTTGTTATAAAGGCCTTTAATCTTATCGTATTTTTCAGAAATCTGACGGCGCCACTGTGCCGCTGATTGATCCAACTCTGTTTGAGCTGCTTTATAATCTGGTAAACTCTCCAGTACTACTGTAACGTCTACCGTCGCAATTCGCTGTGCAATCGCCTGACTTGAAATGATGAAAAATAAAGCACCTGCCAGTAAAATTCTTTTAAGGGTTTTCATAAAAATCATAATGTATTATTTAATGTTATTGGAAGTTTTATTGGTTTCATAGAATAAAAGCGCAAAATTACGATTTTATTGTGAGGCTTTGTACACTATTACCTTAGACTGTAAATTCTGCGATTAGTTGCTTACGGAAGAAATTTACAAATGTCCATTATTATTCACAACTTACTGTTTTTCATACAATTATGCTTGAAATGCCTAACGGACTACCGACCGCTTTAACGATAGTTTAACGGAGATAAATAGCATTTAACTTTTTCTTAATTTTACCACCGTCTTCTAACTTAAGTAAATCAGACTATGCCAAAAGAATTGATCATTTCTACTCAACCTTTGACTACATCCGATATTTTCTCTCTTTTAGAAAATCCCCGGCCGATACGACTGAATCAAAAAGTAAAAAAAGCCGTCAAACGGTGTCATAAGGTTTTAGCTGATAAACTAGCCTCCTCAGATCAGCTTTTTTACGGCATTAATACCGGATTCGGCTCTCTTTGTAATATCAGAATCAGCAAAGAAGAAACCACCGAACTACAAGCAAACCTTATCAAGTCGCACGCTTGTGGTACCGGAGAAGAAGTTCCAGAAGCAGTGGTTCGATTGATCTTATTATTAAAGATAAAAAATATGTCGCTAGGATATTCCGGCGTCCGATTAGCCATGGTAGAACGACTTGTTCAATTTTACAATGCCGACGTTTTGCCACAAATTTTCCAGTTGGGTTCTCTAGGTGCTTCTGGAGATTTAGCACCACTAGCTCATTTAGCATTACCGCTTATCGGAGAAGGAAAAGTCAGAATTAAAGGAAAACTATATGCTGCTAAATCCTTGGAAAAAAAGTTTGGTTGGAAGCCGCTAAATCTCCATGCCAAAGAAGGGTTGGCCTTATTAAATGGCACTCAATTTTCTACGGGTTACGGATTATGGGCCTGTATTCGTTTTCAAAAATTATTGCGACAAGCCAATATGATTGCAGCGCTTTCCATTGATGTTTTCAATTGTCAAACGACACCCTTTGACAAAAAACTACACATTATCCGTCCTCATCCTGGACAGCTTTCGACAGCCACTTCGATTCGTAAATGGCGAAAGGGAAGTCCGCTAGCCAAGGCAGATAAAAAAAGTGTTCAGGATCCATATTCTTTTCGTTGTGTCCCGCAGGTACACGGTGCCAGCACGGACGCTTTAGAGCATGTAGAAAAAGTTATTACCACCGAAATGAATTCAGTTACCGATAATCCAACAATCTTTCCCGATACAGAAGATATCTTATCAGGCGGTAATTTTCATGCGCAACCGATAGCGTTAGCACTTGATTACTTGGCAACGGCTTGCGCCGAAATTGGAAGTATCTCAGAACGACGAACTTATCAGCTTATCAGCGGCCAACGGGATTTACCTCCTTTTTTAATCCAAAAGCCAGGATTACACTCTGGATTGATGATTCCACAATATACCGCCGCTGCGATTGTTAGTCAAAATAAACAACTAGCTTCTCCTGCTTCTGTGGATTCCATCGTGTCCTGTAATGGTCAAGAAGATCACGTGAGCATGGCGGCCAATGGAGCATCCCGCTTATACCGAATGATTGATAACCTAGAACGAATTCTGGCCATTGAGTGGATGTCTGCCGTGCAAGCACTCCATATCCGTCGTCCACTAAAGACGAGTAATTCGTTGGAAAAAATTACGGCAGCGTATCGAAAAAAAGTAACTCCTTTGATCAAGGATAGAATTTTGTCAGAAGACATGGAAACCACTATTCAATTTTTAAGAGGTCAGAAAATCTGAAGATGTTTATGAATTTTAGATCACTTTTACCAAGTCTATGTTTACTAATTCCTTTTCTCAGTTTTGCACAATGGGGCAAGGGGATTTCAGTGGAACCAACACTGCACATAGGACAAATTTATAAGCATACTCCTAAATTACTTTTTCCGGTAGAAAATATTAGCACTGGTTTTGAGCTTAATTTTACCAATAAAAAATTCGGTAAAAAAAGCTGGCATCAGCAATTAAATTTTCCGAAAGGCGGTGTTTCTTTATTCTATTATCATCTAGGAAATAATCGTCTTTTTGGTCAAGCAATTGGTTTGGCTCCTAATATTATCTTTCCAATTTTTTCAAAAAATCGACTAGATAGTAACTTCCAACTAGGATGGGGAATTGCGTATGTAAGCAAGCGATTTGATCCCATTAATAATCCAGAAAACAACGCCTTAGGATCAAATATCAACAGTATCAATACTTTTAAGTGGCAGTTAGGATATCGCGTTAATGCTAGATGGAAACTTAATCTCGGCGCTAGTTTTACCCATTTTTCGAATGGTGCTTCACAACTACCAAATTTTGGAATTAATGTCCCTGCTATAACGATCGGAACCGTCTTTACACCAAATCCTATCAAAGCTGAAGATGTTATTACACACCAAATCGAACCGCTAAAAAAACGCTGGGGCCTGTCGATGCATTTGGATTTGGCGTATAAGGAATTGAGCCCAGCTGGTGGACCACGTTATCCTTTTTATGTCGCTTCGCTAGCTGGTGTATATCGATTGTCCGCTGTGCAGGAACTCTCCTTGGGTATCGATTATGAATACAATAAGGCGATTTATACCTTTGAATTGCACACTTCAGGATTCGGTTCAGAAAAAGAAGCTCGCCGAGCTGCTACTCGATTAGGTATTTTCCTAGCAGATGAGTTTCTTTTAGGCAACGTCGGACTTTATGGCCAAGTTGGAACGTATCTTCCCGGTTATGACTTTAGAACGGGTTGGTTTCTTTACACTAAATTAGCGATGCGTTATTATCTTCCTGC
>CAZYAC010000159.1:0-11396 GCA_964645475.1 uncultured Saprospiraceae bacterium
GCCACAAAATAATCAACTCAAACCTTTATAACTTATTTTTTAATCGATCCTAAACTTATTTCAAATCATGGTGGAATATTAAAAACATCATCCATTCATTTTTTAAAGTTTAGTAAACCTATTCCTATTTTTAATTAAGCCAGCAAAATTTCCTCTTCCATCCGAGCTTGATGCCCATACATTGTAGCAGAAACTGCACAAATGAACGGTACTAAAATTGGCCCAATAACAGGTATACTCATTCCGATACTGGCAAAGACACCAAAAACGGTAGCGGCTCCAAAATGCGCCTGGATATGTTTTGAACTACGTTGAATGGTAAAATGGTATTGTTCTAGGTAATTGTCCAGAAAGGCAAAACCTAAGAAAAAACTGTAAACAAAAAACATGATAAAATTGGTTAAATAGGAAATACTGAGAATACCACAGACTATAGAAACGAAAATATACATCAGTAGTCCGTAAATCCATTTATGTCCCATTACTAGCATCATTCTTATCTGAGCCAAATAGAATTCTTTCAAGGTAAGAATGCGATTTTTCTTTTTTAGAATATTATTCGTGCCTACAGAAAAGTGAAATATCATTATTTCTAGTAAAATCAATATTAGAAATTTATAACTACCAGAAAAGAGCGGTTTATGTTCTGCTTCCAATTTTTCTTTTTTCTCAATCAAGGATTTTTTTTCAGCTTCGAGGTCTTCCCGATCTTCGTCTGAACTATATAGAGCGGCGGCCTCTAGCGCCATGATTTCCTCATCCAATTCTTTCGTAGAATTATCAATAGCAATTTCGCTTTCTGGTGGTACCAAAAAATCATGAATATCATTATAAAGTGTCACTGACAGTGTACCCATGATCAAGATAGTTAAGATCATAATCCATTTATGATCAAGAAAGCCTTGCCAGAGCTGATGCTTTTTGATAAAAGCCGGTGTATCCCACAGAATTTGCCATGCTTTAATTGCTTGTGAAAGAGCGGTATTGAGATTAATATGGGAAAAATCAAATTTCATTGGTTGTCTAACGTTGGTTTGTATGGCAGTTTAAGACAATTTAAGAAATTATCCTTTTTTTTTCGATTAATTAAGCATGAATTCCGATAAACGAAGAGTTTTATTTGGGATATTAATAAGTGAATCAAGTAAAAAACGTCTGCCGCCCTGAGTTTAATCAACAGGATATCTGCGCTTCCCAACGAAAAGTCCATTTTTTTTGAATCGTGTAATGCTTGAGATCAGCGGAATTCAATATTCGTTCAAGTTCTTTTTTGGTAAAGGACCGTCGAATGGCTTTGAGCCCATCGTCTTTGACCATTTTTGGAACTGAGAAAAAGAAACTACCAAATTTAAAGTAGTATTGGTATTTCCCAAAAAACGATTAATCAAAGAAAGGCCATTCCGTGTTTGGTGTAGTTTTTCACCTGATAAGTTCAAGTCATCCATCTCCTCTGTTTCCGTGCTGCGTGATGCAAGCAATTGCTACCATTTCTTAATGATCCTTAGCATCCGAAAAAATGGTTTTATAGATTTTTCCACAAAGCCAATTACCCGCCGGATAGTATAACGCAAAAAATAGCGCCATTCCTAAACTGAAATTCCGGATATTGAAGAGTTGATCCAATAGATTATCCGGATAAGCGTAAGAAGACTGTAGCGCATAGCCTCCAAACTCTAAAAATCCCATTGTTACCAATCCATACGCATACTGCTGATGAAAAGGAAGATTTCTAAGGATGAGCGAAATGGGAACCATATAAAGTAAATACACCGTGATCACTTGCCACCAATAAGTAAACCGTGCGATTTCTACTACGGTGCCAAACTTATCCATGCCCATTCCCCAAATAAAATAAACCACCAGATAAACTAGGATCAAGCGCTTATCTACATCCAATTTTTTCTTTGCGTAATTTATAAAATCTTTGATCATTTTCTTTTTTAAATTGAGGTAATGGAAAATCCACCGTAATTTCCATGATGCGTTAAAGAACAAGAAACCGAAAGCAATTTTGATTCGTAAAAAATTAATGGAGCCTTATTTTTACTTTTCTTTATTTTTAAATGGCTTTTATCCAAGTTGTTTTTTTGTGCTAGATAATCCAATATTTTTTCTCTGATAAAAGCACTTTGAAAATCATAATTTTTTTGAGGTACATTGAAAATTTCTGATTCTGTAGAAACATTTTTATCAGCAAAAGCGGTCGTAAATAAATAGTCCGGATGGCAAATGGTTCTAGTTTTTAGCTCAATTCCCCGAATAAAAACCCGTCCAATCTCAGCAGAAATAATTTGACCATTTATTTTTGAAGGATAAAATCCTCGAACGGCATTCGGATTTTTTTGCAAATAAAATTTATATCCACTTTCCTTCATACTCCAAAGACGCCAAACCATCTGAAATGGATTGGAAGCAGCCTTAATCATAGATTGTTCTACCGAATTAAAAATCTTGTCTAGAAAACCCCGTCGTTGCCAATTGGAAGTAGACTGAGCTTCCTTCAGATCAATTATATCATTTCCAATCATCTTTAGTTGGTACTTAATTTTTCTTGAATTACTTCCAATGCTGCTTTGACATTTAGCATTCGATCCATGGAATCATTATCAATTTCGATATCAAATTTGTCCTCTACATCGAGTACGATATCGACTAGGTTGGCAGAATTTATTTTCAAGTCATTGATGAAATCCGTTGCTTCGGTCAAGTTGTCAAAAGCTTCTTGGTTTTGAATATAAGGTTGAATAATGCCCTTTAAATCGGAGAGCATAGTTTCGTCATTAGTCATGTTAAGTTTATTTAATCTGAATACTTTTTAAAAATAATACAACCATTGACATCTCCAAAACCAAAACTAGCTTTGGCTACGATAATTACAGGTTGTTGGATAAGGGCTTGCGGAATCCGTTCTCTTCCAATTAAAGATTCAATTTCTGGATGCAAGTCCTCACAGTTAATGGAAGGAAAAATAAAGTCCTCCTTAATTTGCAAAATACTCGCCACACTTTCGATAGATCCAGATGCTGAAAGACAATGTCCAGTCGTTGATTTTAAGGCGTTAATGTACGGAAAATCAGCACCATTTAAATTCAAAGCCGTTGTCCAATTTTGAATTTCTGTTGGATCTTTAATGGTAGCGGTGAGGTGACCATTGATGGTATCAATTTCTGAAGGAGTGATCTTTGCATCAGCAATGGCATCTTGGATACATCGTTGCACTGCTGCTGAATTTGGAGCGGTCATGGTTCCGCCATTTCGTTGTCCTCCTGAGTTGACGGATCCCCCGATTATTTCTGCATAGATCGTTGCATTTCTATCCATAGCACTTTCAAGAGATTCTAAAACGATCGCACCTGCGCCACTCCCAGGCACAAACCCCGAGGCCGTTGCACTCATAGGTCTAGAGCCTGATGCAGGTGATTCGTTATGTCGTCGGGTGAGTACCCGCATGGCATCAAATCCGCCCCAGACATAGGGCCCATCTTCACTACTACTACCGACCAACATTCTCTTGGCTTTTCCTAATCGAATACGATCGTAGCCCATCAATACAGCTTCAGTCCCAGTCGTACAAGCGGAAGAATTGGTGGTTACCTGATTGCCTAAACCCAACATACCTCCGAGGTAAGCACTGACACCACTGGTCATGGTTTGTGCTACCACCGTACTACCCAGTCGTCTAACTTTGTGGTCATCCACTCCGTAAATTGCTTCACGAAATCTTTCTACGCCAGAGGTGCCTGCCCCAAAAATAGTTCCGCTATCAAAGTCAGTTCCATCGCTTATTTCTAACCCTGCATCTTTCCATGCATCGACACCAGCGATACATCCATAAAGCACACTCGCACTATTAAAATTTCGCAACTGCAACTCGGTAAAATATTCCCTTTTTTTCTCTTCTGAAATTTTTGGAATACCACCTATACAACAAGAAAATCCAAGTTCTTTAAGGTGAGGATAAAATTCAATTCCAGAGATACCCGACTTAAGGGCCGACGTAAACGCCTCCAAACCTACACCATTTGGTGCAACGACTCCCATACCTGTGATGACTACTCTGGTTTTCATTTATAATTCAATTTGACAATCTTTTCTTAAATCAATAAACCTAAAGGCTGGTTTCCAAATTCCCTCTTTATCTTGAAGTTTCCATTTTTCACTCCCAAGAGAAGAAATATCTAGGTTTGCAATTCCAATAATATCATTTCTTCCTTTGATAGCGCCCTATTTTTACGTCTCTCTATTTTTTATTCAACTTATCAAACACGATAAAGAGATCCACGAACCGCTCTGCACCCTCTGCGTCTCTGCGAGACCCCTATTTATAATTTAAGAGCCTTTCACCATCATCATTCCTGCAATCTTCCCCCGACAGATCAATTCCTCTTTTTCATTAAACATCTCTACGTGACACTTCAATTTATTCATCCGAAAATATTCCTTTTTACTGACGACCGTTACTTTTTCATTCGGATAAACCGGAATATAAAAACTCATCTCTGTCGAAACTAGGGCAATTTTTGCGTTGGTTAAATCTAAATTTTTATTGGTCAAACTTAATAAGTAAGTTCCGTAAGCGACTAACCCAATTTGAGCCATGGTCTCCGTTAAAATTACACCGGGTGTTATTGGATTATTTTTAAAATGACCTTGATAGAAGTATTCCGTTTCGTGAAAAGTATAACTACCTGAAATTCCATCCTCGTCTACTGCATGTAGTTCATCCACAAAAAGGAAAGGCGACTGATAGGGGAGTAGAGATATTATTTTTTCGAAGGTCATTATCTTGCTATTTACTGGGGTGTTCAATTAAAAAAAAGAAGGTATCCAAAGTCTACTGCAAATGTTCTCCTCCGTTAACAGGAATCACCGCTCCAGTAATCCAGGCGGCTTCATCTTTGCACAAAAGATAAACAGCGTTAGCGACATCACCTGGTGTAGTAAGTCTTTTATATGGATTTTTTGCTAAGGCATGGGCCTTTAGCTCTTTGCTACCGGGAATTAATCGAAAGGAAGAAGTATCCGTTACACCTGCTTGGATACAGTTAGCCCGGATACCATATGGCGCAAATTCTAAGGCAATATTTCTAGTCAAAGCCTCTAATACTGCTTTGGCCGTTGAAACTGCTGCGTAATTAGGCCAAGCCTTCCTATTTCCTTCACTAGTAAAACTTAATACTCTTGCATCTTTAGAGAATAAATTGTTTTTATGAATTTCTTTCGTCCAATCGAATAAACTGAGTGCCATATTTTCAATGGTTAAATGAAAATCATCATTGGCCAAATCTGGGGAGTCTTGCGATTGCATTGGTTTTAAATTTCCTTTAGCGATACTATGGATTAAGGTTTTTACTTTTCCCTCACCTCTTAATTTTTTATTTAAATTTTCTATTACAAAATTTCTTTTTTCAGGTTTAGAGGCATCCAGATTAAAATGAATTAATTGAATACCATTTTCCTTTATTAAGTTTTTATAAACCGTTTCCACCGAATGTAATTCCGTCCTTCTAGTACGATAAATAAGGCATAAATTCATACCATGTCGTGCTAGTTTTATTGCCGTCGCCAACCCCAATCCACTGGAAGCACCCAAGATAACCGCCCATTCATTTTTATTAGAAAATTCTTTTATCATTCTACTGTGTCCTATTTTTAAAATCGCAATAATAACCGCTGTGCTGTAAACCCAGGCCCAAAACTGAGCATAAAACCTATCGTTCCTTTTTTAACGCCTTGCTCTATGAATCGTTCTAAAACATAAAGCACCGTTGCACTGGACATATTACCGTATTCTTTTAACACCGCTTTGGTGTTATCAATATTTTTTCCTAGGGCACCAAACAATTGTTCTACCGTTTGGACAATCTTTTTTCCTCCGGGATGAAAGATTAAATGATCAATATCTTCGATGGTCATATTATTACGTGCTAAAAAAGGATGTGTAAATTTAGGAAAATGTTCTGCAATTTTTTCAGGAACTTCTTTATCCAGTACCATTTGTAATCCGGTATTTCTCAATTCAAATCCCATCATATGTTCCGCATCAAAAAAATGGTACATAGCTTCGCCGATGATCTCGGGCCCTACTTCATCAGGATATGAGGATAAAATCGTACAGGCACACCCGTCTCCGAAAATTGCCGCACTAACAATATTAACCATCGAATAATCGTCGAGTTGAAAAGTGGAAGTAGGTGATTCTACAGCAATGACCACTGCTCTTTTATTAGGATTAGCCTTTAAAAAATTATTGGCGTAAATCATTCCAGAAATCCCAGCCACGCAGCCCATTTCTGTAACGGGCAAACGGACAATATCCTGATTCATATTTAACCGATTGATCAGATAGGCATCAACGGAGGGGATCATAATTCCGGTACAACTGACTGTGATAATAAAATCAATATCGGTGGCTTTTAAATCCGCTTTTTTTAAGGCTTTGACAAGTGCATTTTCGGCTAGCTTTATGGTTTCTTTTTTGTAAATGGCATTTTTTTCTTCGAACGAAGTATTCTTAAAAACTTCCTCTGGTCCCATAATAGAATACCGTTTATTCACACCAGCATTTTCAAACAGTTTGATTACTTTCCGTTGAAAACGATTTTCTTGACCCGCTAACCAGACCTTTAAAAAAGGTATAATTTCTTCAGTCGATCTGGAATGAGGAGGCAATTCGGTGGCCACCGAGGTGATTTTTACAGACATTATTTTTAGATTGTTTTTGAGGTCTTGAATATGATCCATCGGTACCGAAAAGCCCAATACCAATTGATACTACTTTTGAAATTAAGTTTCTCAGCGAATCGTTCTAAATCTGGTCTTTTAAAAGCACGGAGAATAGAAATCAAACCATCCGTTTTGACGATGTGGTTGCTAATAAAAATAGAAATTAACTGAAAAAGTAAATAGGCCAATGGATGTCGATGAAGATCATTGATAATTACTCCCATACGAGCATTTCGAGTTAAGGATTCTACAAAATTAACGATATAGTCATTTTTAAAATGATGGAGAAATAAGGTGCAAAGCGCAATATCGTATTTTACCTTTTGGAATTCATCAGAAAAAATATTCTGTTGGTCATAAGAGATTTCTGGGTAATTTTGAGATAGATCTCTGGCGTAATTGATGGTCGCTGGATTGGCGTCAATTCCAACTAATTTAAAATTAAATCCTTTTTTTCTGCCATAGTCTGCAGCTTGTCTAAGCATATCTCCGTTACCACAACCAAGATCGAGAATAACGACTTCTTTTTCTTTAGGGTGATTGTTTAATAACTCCTTTAGTCCAGAAATAGTTACTCGATTTCCACCCAGCCATTGGTTGATGGAAGCGATATGATCCAAGGCATCGATAACCAGCGGTCCTCCCATTTCTAGATCGTCCATGATCTCCTTTTCCTCACTTCTGTAAGTGGTGTCTTGCCAAAAACTCATATAGGATTCAGTTTTTTTCCGTGTGTTTGTTTGATGATTTGTGGAAGTAAGAATGGAAATATTTTAAAAAATAAAAGGATGGCCTCCGACAAAATTCCAAGCCGAAATAAACGAGAAATAAAATGCCCGGACTTCAAGCGAAAACCAAATTTTTGTTGCCAGTTGCGCGCATATTGTTTTTCTAGTTCGATACGAGAATCAATTTTACCTGCTTTGTATTTCAAAATCAATTGGGAGGCCATTTGACCAGCGCTAATAGCCATTCCCATTCCATTACCTGCCAATGGATGAATCATACCCGCTGCATCGCCAACCATCAACACATGATGCTCGACGGGTTCTTTGGCAGAAAAAGAAACCTGACTAATGGTTAAGGGTTTATCAAAAACCATTTCAAATTCTTGGAAAGCTTTTTTGAGGAATTTGTTTTTAGATAATACTTCTTCTTGAAAGGACGAGATGTTTTTATGCTTTTTGAAGGATTTGAAATCTGCAATATAGCAAATATTGATGTGATCATTTTCTACTTTCGAAATCCCACAATAACCTCCTGGGAAATTATGCAAACCCACTGCTTCTTCTGGAAACTCTCCTTTGTAATGGGCTTTCACCCCCAAGAAAGGCGAAGGCTTTTTTATAAAGTCTCGATCAAGTTTGATATCCAAATTTGAGCGTTTTCCAAAGGAACCAATAACTAATTCTGCCAAAAATTTCTCTTTTTTATTGGTGGTAACGAAAAATTGATCTTCGTTAAATTGAATATCAGTCACCACTGCGTGATGAATTGTAGTCCCATGTTCACTTGCTTTATTGGCTAATTCAGCATCAATACAATATCGACTGATACTAAAACCGCCTAAAGGGAGGGTCGTACTAATCGAACGACTTCCAGGGGTGCTCAATGTGAAATCAGTAATATTCTTGGCCCCATAGTCAAAAGGATTAAAACCCATAGAAACCAGATAAGGTAGTACTTCATTAGAAATATATTCACCGCAGACCTTGTGCTTGGGATACTCGTTTTTTTCGATTAGCAAGACTTGCAAGCCTTTCTGTGAGAGATGCAATGCACTCACCAGACCTGCTAATCCCCCTCCTGCTATGATGACGTCGTATGACAAGAAAAAATAATTTTAATGAAAGAGATAATTAAACAACCCCGATTTGAATAGGTTGTAATTTATACAATTAATAGTTAAGGAAAGGACAATTTTTAATCTTTAGGCAGCAATGTTTGCCTTTTTTTCGTTTAATTTACAGAGATACTTGCTTTTCTTCCTGCCCCGTCTCGTCTTCACTAAAATTCGACTGCATGAAATTTGCACCACTTTTTACTTGGTTGCTTACGCTATTTTTATGTCTGGTAGTCAACGATCTTTTTGGCCAACGAACACTCACTGGAGTGGTACAAGACGAAAATGGTGATGAGCTTATTGGGGCTACTGTGATGATAAAGGGAACTGATAGAGGGACTACCACAGACTTTGAAGGTAAATATTCTATCCGATGTAGTCCGGGTGAAACGCTGGTGATTGCCTATATTGGGTATCCTACTACTGAAACCCTGCTTACGGAGCGGTCCTTTCGAAAAGGAAGAAAAAAAAATACACTACTACAAAAAGAAGTTAAGGTAATTACTTCTTCTGCTTACCAAGAGGCCATCCGAATAGGCCGCGATACTACTAAAATTGCTGCTTCTCCAACGGAGAAATTTATCCTTGAAAAACGATTATATAATCATCATAATATAAGAAAATTTAAATTTAAGGATGGCCAAGTGCATTTCGATTTTGCAGATAATCCCTGGAAATATCAAATTGGTCTATCTCAAAAGGTTGCCTTCTCTTTTATTCCTGATCAACGATTGCCTGCCTTACAAACCGATTATGCAGGGGGAACCAATGAGTCCGGTGATATTAGTTTATTAGATTTAACAGCCGAACTTCCACAGGCTTTTGGCCCAAATTTTAATCGGGTACAGTACGATGGAATGCCAACGGCAGTTAATCCTGAAGGGCAGTTGATTTTTGGTACTGGTGGTAATAGACAAGTGGAGAGAGCGGCACGCCCGGATATCTTTCCAGGAGTTTTACTTTCTACCACAGGATTAAATCTGAATATTTCTAGGAAAAAAGAAAAAATATTTCTTCATCTCAAAAATCAATCGGGTAAAGATATTTTTGGAGTCCAACCTTTTAACACCAATCGGATGGCGTTGGATTTTATTAAAAAAATTAAAAACAATAAACTTACCTTGAAAGGTGCTTTGCAAAAAAATAAAAACAATCAAGCCAATCGAAATGGTTTGGCCAATGGAATTTATCAATTTGCCTACCAATCACTCACAGAATTTCCTTTAAGTTACTCCTCTAATCAAGATCAAAATATTACGTCTACTAATGGACCATTTGACAATCCATTTTATTTATTGGAAAATGCTTTAGACCAAAATACGATGACCCGTTGGAATCTTGGTGCAAAATGGAATCAGAATTTTAATAATCATATAGATTTGGATTTTTCGGTTCAAACCGATATTTCTGGAAGTCGTCAGGAAGTGAATTTTATACCGGGACAAAATCAGATTGGAACACCTAATTCTATTCTACAAGATTATCAATTACCAGTTTGGCAAAATCAATTGAATTTAAACTATGGTTTTGATGATAAATTCCGAGCGGAATTAATTGCTCGTCACAGCTTAGAAAAACTAGATTATAATTATTTCCGAGGAAGTATAGAGGAACCAACGCTTAAGTTAAAAAGAAATAATCTGGATTTGATAACTCGACTTCTTTACGATAATTATAGAAATGAATTTATAGAAAAAGTTCATCTCTATAATCAAATTTTTATTTCCTCTTACGATCAACAAAAGTATTTTCTTCCGGGTATTTCTCTAAAACTAAGAGGAGAAGAATGGCTTAAAAGTGAGAAGATTCTCAATGAAATTTCCTTTTCTGGAGAATTTAGCCGAACCATTTATCAACAACCGTTATTGTACCAAAATCGTTCGTGGAATTATGTCGGATTGGGTGTTTTTGATCAAGCCAATTATATTGTTTTACCCGAATTAGAAACCCCAGAAAATTTGGACCTAGAAACAAGATTGAATTATAATGGAAGTTTAAGAATTGGAGCTTTTGATAACTTGCTGTCTTTAAATGCGAATTATTTTCATTCGCTCAGAAAGAATGTGGTAGGGCATCAAGGTGTTTTGACAGACACTCAAATTGGAAATTTAGCAACACTAAGAGATCAAGGGTTTGATATAAATCTTCAATTTAAAACAGATAGATATCGGAGGCGTAGGAATAGTATTAAAGCACAGTTTATTTTTGAGTTGAATCGTTCAAAAGTAGTTTCCCTAAATGAGGGAGTAGAAACGGTGATCTTAGGTGGTAATGCGGATGTTCAACAGATTCTAAAAACAGGAGCTTCTTCTGGTGCTTTTCAAGGAACCTCTTGGTTGCGCAACGAAAATGGAGACTTCCTTATTGATGAGTCGGGTTATCCTTTGGTAAACAACCAACTGTCAATAATAGGAGATGCTTTACCAGATTTCCGCTTAAAACTTAATCTAATTTATGTACACCGTAAGTATTCAGCGGGTTTAAGCTTGATGTATAGTAAAGGTGGTCAAGCATGGAACGGAACGGAAGCTAGTCTAGACTTTTTGGGATTATCTCAAAACTCTGGCCATCTTCGAACAACCCAAGATTTTATTTTTCCAGGTGTTAATTTGGATGGGCGTCCAAATACCATCTCTGTAAATTTCGGTGAATCTAATGGATCCGAAAATCAAAATCGTTGGCAACGATATGGACCTGGGGGCGTAGGAGAAGCTTATGTGGAAGATGCTAGTTTTTTGACCTTTTCAAATATTTATTTTGGGTTTAAATTTACAGAGTATGATGATTTGTTTAGAGAACTCAGTTTGAAAATTTATGCCAATGATTT
>CAZYAC010000160.1:0-5990 GCA_964645475.1 uncultured Saprospiraceae bacterium
TTCTCTCTCTTGATGCACTGTCGTGCATCACCCTGCGGGATCGTTCGTTCACCCTACGGGATCGTTCGTTCATCTAAAAAAGTAACTATAAGGTACAAATAATTTTCCGAAAACGAGCTGCTGCACCAGTTGAAAATCTCCGTAAGAATTATTAACAAAATATCTTTCTACAGTTCCTTTGTTGGCTAGTACCTGACCTGGAACATTCGGCATTTCATATTCCATGTCCACTCGTTCTGGGAAAAAACTCACTGTTTGATCTTTTGCCCCTTTTCCTTTAATGGTAATTTCACAGAAAGGAACTAGTTGGCTTACGGAGTCTCGTCCCGGAAAATCATTCATGAAATTTTCAGAAATTTTTGATTTATATATTTTTAAATATTCTTGTATGGCAACAGGATTAGCGGTCTTTTTATTGACAGCAGTGACTTCATAGACTGGACGAACATTATAAGAATTCGCTTCTTTAATTATTTCAAAAGACTGGGATTTATTACGAGGATAATCGACCTTAAGATATTCAATGTTCTTAGGGTTCCAACGTAAGACAGAACGATCTCTCCAATTTTCTGGTTTATCCCAAAACCTTACCCGTAACCCTCCTTCCCAACCGGGAATATGCATCACCAGGGGCTGATTAGAATCTTCGGCAATCATATAAGTACCTCGCTCATCAGAAGTCATTCCACCAACATAAAAATTTAGAATAGAATTGCCTTCGACATCATAAGTTTCTACTTTAATTCCAGAAGAAGCTATGGATTTAACCGCATTTTTACTGGCACCTTTATTAGGAATATATTTAACTCGCTGTCGTCGAAGTGTTTCAAAAATATAATCAATTTTAGCAGGCCGAACTCGATGCTTACTATTCACATACCAACCGTCTTCTTTCTTTTCCAAGTTGTATTTTGTTCCCGTCTTTTTTGCAAGAAAAATTCTGTGAATCTTGTCAGTATCTTCCACCGTCAAGGAAGTATCCCAGCCTTTTCCAGAGCTTCCTTTGTCTGGAGCCTGTTGGATAAAAAAATAGGTTCCTCCTCCTAAAATAAAAAATAGTACAGATAATAGTATCGTTTTTTTCATGGTTTTAGTTTTAACTAGTAGCAAATTTTTTCTTTCTAATAAATCTAAATACGAGACCAAAAATCACCAGAAATATCAACGGAATACCTAGATTAAAAAGCTGCCAGCTTGTTTTTTCATTTTTGGCCCGTACCTTATCTAATAACCGTAATTTCACTTCTCGTCCTCTGGCTTCGATTACTCCTTCATTGTCTAGGAGATAATCAATCGCATTTGTCAAAAACAAAGTATTAGCGAAAGTATATCGTTCAAACCGATTATAGCCCAATGGTTCTATTTCACCGTTCGTAGGAATAATATTATTACGAGCTACATCGCCATCCGAGACGATGATCATCTGTGTGGGCACACTTTGTTCTTTATAACTGAGTCCAATATTTTTTAGACCTGCTTCCATTTCCGAAGGAACACGATTTCGATACAAAGAAGTAAAGCTTCCTTCCACGAGTACACCCAATGGTTTAGAAGGCTTATTAAACTTAGTCTCATCAGGTTTATAGCGTGCGATTTGTGTATTTACCCGTACTGGATTGAACTGAGTTCGAGTGTAAGGAGAACTTTGTAATAACACCGTTTTTTTAACAGGTGTCGGGGTAGTCACAGTTGTATCAAGTCCGCTGGGAAAATACATCTGGACTCGATCTAGGCTCTTTACAACAGGATGATCCGAACGCGAAGCTACAATGGCATGATAATACCAAGGAAATAATTCGGTCTGCGCTTTACCCCCCGTTTCACCCACCACTAACGGGATACGACTAGACTCCATATCGAGCACTAGATTGGGTTCAATTTTGACGCCGTAGCGAAAAAGAATATCTTCTAAATTTAATGGATAATCCATGGGAATATAAAACGGTTTGCCACGCAAACTGTCAATGGTGATATCCATCCGATCAATTAACCAGAGTACTTTTCCACCGTTCATCACATACTGATCAATTTTAAATTTATCTTTTTCAGAAAAAGCGGTAGTCGGCTTGGCTACTACTAACACGCCTACTTTTTGAGAAATTTCAATGGTACTATCTAAAACAATACGACCGGTTGCTGCATATCTACGCAGTTCCTTTTCTAAAGATGCCGTTTGTTCTGGAACCAATTCTCCGTGACCAGCAGTAAACGCAATGACAGGTGGGGTTTCAGCTTTTATTTTTTGAATAGCATCGGCAAATTTATATTCTAATAAACTAATAGAATTGTTGATAACAACTTCGGGATTCGCTCCAGGCGTCTGGTTTTCTAGAAGGTTGACATTGCGAAAACGCCCTTTATAATAGATGATCACCCAAGGATAAATATACTGCTCAGATGATTCATCAATTTCTTTGTCACTTAAGCGAGTAGGAATAATTCCATCCTTTGCCATCTCCTGTTGGCGGGCTTGCACCTCTTCTGTAGTCCCCACAAAAGGGTTTTCAAAGATGTATTCGATATATCCATTTTGGGCATTAAAGTCGCCAAGCATTTCTTCGGTAGCACGTTGCAATCTTTTAAATCCTTTTGAGAATTTTCCGGTTAGTAAAACGCGTACAGTAACCGGCTCATCAATGGTAGCTAACAGATTGGAGGTGGCTTTAGTTAAGGTAAAACGTTTGTCTTCGGTCAAATCGAAACTAGTATAAACATAGCTTCCTAAGATATTCACAAACAATAAAATACCGCCAAAGAGCAGTAGCTGAATAAGTGCCTGTATTTTGTTGCTTTTGTTAGCCATATTGTTTTTAAGACTGACTTTTAGAAGTTTGAAAATTTTGAATGTGTAGGTAATTTTTTTGACCTGTTAGCGTGTTAGCTGTTGACCTGTTAGCTTCCTTCTAATGTATTTGCACGAATGAAGGAAGCTAACTAGCCAACCAGCTAACAGGCTAACTAGCAAAATCACCATTTCCTTCGCCCCAGTGAAACCACCGTAGCTGCAATAAAAAAACAAATGATAGAAATAAAATAAATTAAATCTCGCGTATCAATCAATCCACGACTGATAGAGTTATAATGGTAATTGATTCCGAACATCTGAACAATATCATCTACCTTTCCGACAAAAACAGGTAAGGTACTGATTAAATCAAATCCCCAATGCACTAAAAAACACAATAAGGTTCCTAGAATAAATGCAACTATTTGGTTGCGAGTCAAACTAGAAGCTAATAATCCGATAGCTACAAACGCAGCAGCTAACATTACCAGTCCAAAATAAGACCCTATTACACCACCGCTATCCAAATTTCCAGGAGGTGATCCCAATTGGTGAACACTATAATAATATAATCCAGTAGGTAATAAAGCGAACAAGACTAAGGTCAGTCCGGCAAAAAACTTCCCTAGTATGATGGATAAATCGCTGATCGGTCGGGTGACTAATAACTCGATGGTCCCGGTCTGTTGCTCTTCGGAAAAACTTCGCATACAAATCGCCGGAATTAAAAATAAAAAGATGATGGGTCCCATTGAAAAAAGCTGATCCAAAGTAGCATATTCATAATCTAGAATACTATAATCAGGGAAGACCCACATTAACAAACCCGTCATTAAAATAAATACTCCAATGACGACGTAGCCAATCACTGAACTAAAAAAAGCATTGATTTCTTTGATAAAAATTGCGTACATCTTAAAAGCTTAGTTAGGGTTTGAAGCGGTTGTTTTGATGACGTGACGATCGTTGTAGATCAACAGGCATTTGAACATTTTTTCTTCTAATTCATAATCTTCTACCTGATTGAGTGCTCGTACAAGTGTGGGGTCATCCTGCAAACAAATCATCATGTTTTCAAAATTATAATCTAACACTTCCCCTGTCTTCAACAATAGTATTTTTTCTTTTTTAATTTTAAAGTTACGTTTTTCAACTGAACTCCGAAAGGGTTGAGCGGTTACCGGATTATAGGCCGAAAAAACGATATCCTTTTCTTCTCGTATTTCATAAGTAAAATAGCATAGCTGCCCCCGTACTCGCATTCCGGCAAAGATGGTCAGAGGGTTATTCCTTTCTTTTTCAACTTTAAAATAGGGTATTCCTCCGATCGTGAATCCCCAGATACTATCTATTAAGTTTTCTGCAGTTGGGCCTAGCGACTTTTGTTTTAAAATTTCTGCCTTAACGATAAAGGCTTCCGGATTGGAAAACAAGTTCCCTTGTATTTCCTCCCAGCGAAGTACTGGGTGATTTTGCTGAAAGTCCGAAAAAGAAAAATAGATACCGTCGTTAAATTTATAATTTTTAGTTACTACTTCCTGGTTTTCCTGAGCAAACAGGCTTCCAGAGGCCAATAGCAAATATATTCCCAACAAAAAAACCAAACTTTGTATCCACTTCTTTTTCATTATTTAATCCCTAGTTAATTCTTGAAAAACATTTTCGACACTACGTACTTGTTTCTGCATCGCTAGTAATGTCAGATTATTTTTGACGGCAAATTTAAAAATTGCTTCTCGTACATCTCCTTCCTTGGCTACCAATAACTCCCATTCTCCACCCGATGTATTTTTGGCAGATTGAACGCCCGGAATCTTCTGTAGTAAAGCAGCCGTTGTTTTTTCTTTAAATTCTATGGCAATCGTTTGAGCACTCGAAATGATACTTTGCAATGAATCAATCTTTTCGTTGGCAACCGCTTTTCCTTTATTGATAATCAGTACTCGGTCGCAGATCGCTTGTACTTCTTGCATGATGTGGGTAGAAAAAATAACTGTTTTTTCGTCTCCAATATTTTTGATGAGTTGACGAATTTCTACTAACTGGTTGGGATCTAGACCACTCGTTGGTTCGTCAAGAATGAGCACTTGTGGGTCGTGGAGCATTGCTTGGGCTAGTCCAACTCTTTGTCGATATCCTTTGGAGAGTGCGCCAATCAATTTATTCTGTTCTCTCGTAAGGCCAGTCTGCTCGATCATCTCATCTACGCGAGCACGAGCGCCAGAGAGTTTATGCAATCCTGCTACGAAGCGTAAATATTCGCGGACATACATATCCTTATAAAGCGGATTATGTTCAGGAAGATAACCAATCTGACTTCTCACTTCCATAGGCGAAGTAGTTGTATCGTACCCACATACCTCAGCAGTTCCTTCAGTCTGTGGAATAAAACAGGTCAAAATTTTCATGGTGGTCGTTTTACCTGCACCATTCGGTCCTAAGAATCCAAGGATTTCTCCTTTTTCTACCGAAAAACTGAGGTTATCAACTGCACGTTGATCCCCATAAATTTTAGTAAGTTGATTAATTTTTACTGACATAGGATATGTAGACCTGTTTTGTCCAAGTATTTATTTAGACTTTTTTAGACTTTATTCTATAAAATTATTTTGCTATTGGCTAGTTGGCCTCTTGGCTAATTTTTTAACGATGGTAAAACTACTAAATTTCATCTCCCCTACAAAAAGGAAAAAATGGCCATTTTTTGTCCGCTTCCGGTTATTTTGTGAACTTCCTTAAAACACTTAGTAAGCTTTGGCAGTTCTTATTTTAAATCTAAACAATAATAAAATGAAAAATTTACTTGCTCTTCTAGTATTTGGAATATTGACCTGCTTAGGTTGTCAATCAGAACCTAAAAATACCACTTCTAATAATATAGATACAGCATCAGCTTCGGTTCCGGTTTCTACGTCAAAACCTGCTCCCGCTCCGGTGGCACCCGCTCCTGAAGAAGATGTTATGGAAAAATCAGCGATCACCGACGAATCACCCGCCGTACCCGCTGATATTACACCCACTAATAAATCGGTGAAAAATACGGAAACAAAACCTAATCCTACCCCTGAAAAAGTCACCAAACCCAATAAAGTAAAAGAGATCATCACTGAAAAGAAAGACGATTTGGACGCAAAAATAGTCGCAGAGAAAGAAAAATTAGCTGCGGAAACTGCTAAAATCGAAGCAGAGAAGAAGAAAAAGGCAG
>CAZYAC010000160.1:6090-11357 GCA_964645475.1 uncultured Saprospiraceae bacterium
CCTACTTTTAAGGATGCCCGAATTCACTTTGCGGTGAATTGTGCGGCAAAATCTTGTCCGCCGTTAATGAACAAAGCGTGGACAGAAAGCAATCTCCAAGGTGAATTAGAAAAACGCACCCGGACTTTTATCAATAACAGTAGTTATAATACGATTAGCAGCGGGTCGGCCAAAATTTCAAAGATATTTGAATGGTATGCAGTGGATTTTGGTAATCTGAATGATTATCTCGCTAAATATAGCAAGACAGCAGTTAATAGCTCAACAAAAATCAGTTATAACGAGTATGATTGGTCACTAAATGATTAGATTTTTTGATATGCGGATTTCTTGATGTGCGGATAACTCACTGATACCGAAAGATAATGCTAGACAATAGACTTTATTCTAATCATCTATTAAAATGAAGAAACCTGCCGGCAGAAAGCGGACAGGATGGTATATCCGCACGCTTAATGCCTTTTTGGCTATCTTCGCTATATGGCGAAATGGATTTTAGGGCTATCTTTTTTCTTTGGAGTACTACTGAGTTGTCAATCGGAAAAGACGACCGACGCTCCTGAAGAATCATTACCGTCAGAAAGCGGAACCGTTGTCCTATCCCAGGCTGCGATTCCGCTTTCTTTTTTTCTAAAAGAAGTCGAGGTTCTAAATAATGGAGATCAAATATCTGTGCGAGACACCGCTTTGTTTCGCAGTTTGCCGTCAGGAGTATATCCCATTGAATCCGATTCAATCATTTTTGGAAAACCTCCAATGCAATGGATTAGTAGCGGCATTACCCGTTGGCCTAGAAGGGAAAAGATCTCCTTGACAGATTTGATTATTTCAGATAATCCACTGAATATCAATGAGATGGCGATTTTCCCGCAGATACCGGGGAAAAATGGGTATTTGCCCGGTTGTTTCGGATGCCCTGATTGGATGACGCGTCAATATGGTGCTTTGCTGATTTTTTGGGAAAAACATTCAATGAATGCAGCATTTTAATTCAAAATCACCTTGGAATAAGATTTTTCAACAAAAAAACCCGCCTTTCAAAAAGAAAAGCGGGCTTTCATTAACGTGTTTGTTTACTCCTACTACAAAGTTTTTAAACAATTTCTATAACTTCGTCGGAATACGAATTTGCTGTCCAGGAAAGATTTTATTTGGATCTTTCAGCAATGGCTTATTAGCTTCGAATAATTTCTTGTATTTCATCGGATCACCGTAGAAACGCTTAGCAATCTTAGATAAACTGTCACCTCTTTTTACGGTGTAAAACTCCGCAGCAGGCGCCTCTTTATCCACGCTGATACGGTCATCCACAGAAGCAATACCTCCTACATTACCAAGAGAAAGGATCAGACGCTCTTTGTCTGCCATCTTTTTTACCTGTCCATAAACAGTAACAGTATCGTCATTAAGGTCTAATTCAAGATTTTTAACCTTAATTCCTGTGTTGTCTACGACGCTTTTTAATAAAAACATTTTCTGCTTTCGGAATAACTCCTCCTCCATTTTTTTGATTTCAGGAGACTTTATCTCAGCAGCCGCCTTTTTGGTTAAAACCTTTGATCCGGCATTTTTTAAAAAAGAAAATAAACCCATTTGTAATAAAAATTTAGTTGATGATGTGAACTTTCGTCCAAAAAAAGATTAATAACTTAGTGTAAACCAAAACTATTGGAAAAACACATCGTATTCTACATAAATGATTAAGATAGTCAATAGTTCATAAAGAACTGCTCTAACTAGTGCAATTATACGGTAAAACCAGCAATATTCAGTTAAAATTTCTATATTTGCACCGTTTTTTCAATAGACTTTTATGTGTAGTATATGTATTACAAGAAAAATTAAAGTCTCCATAAATCCAATTAAAATTTAAACAATGCAAGGTAAAGGTATTATTAAGTTCTTTCTGGTGGTTTTAACCATCATGTGCCTGTTGCAGTATTTCTATTTATTGCCTACTTCAAAAGTAGAAAATAATGCAGAATCATACGCACAATCGCTCGCTTCGAGCATCGCTGATCCAGCAGAAAACAGAGAAGCAGTCACAGCGGCCAGAAGTGCTTATCTGGACTCCATGTCCAGCGAGGTGATTTTTAGTATTCCCATGCTAAAAAAGTATACTTACGAAGATTTAAAAAATGCTCAGCTTAACTTCGGACTTGATCTGAAAGGAGGAATGAGTGTGGTCCTTCAAGTAGACCTAAAAGACTTCCTGAAGAATGTCGCTGGAAACACCAAAGATGTAGACTTCAACACTGCTCTGGATAATGCTGAAAAAGCACAAACGACTTCTCAAGCAGATTTTATCAGTTTATTTGCTGACGAATATAAAAAAGTAGCGCCCAATGGTTCGCTACGTAATATTTTCGCCCGTGGTGCGCTAAAAGAAGAGATCGGCACCAAAAATTCTAACGCAGATATTATCGTATTACTTCGTGAAACAGCCACTCAAACGGTTGATCTGACTTACAAGCGATTGAAAGAACGGATTGATGAATTAGGAGTAGTACAACCAAACGTATCTTTAGATGCAGCGCGTGACTTGATCTTGGTAGAACTACCTGGTATTTCTAACCCTGAGCGTGCTCGTAAATTTTTAGCTTCTACCGCTAAATTGGAATTCTGGAAAACCTATCGGATCAGTGATAATAATATCCTAGCCTCTTTCCAAGAAGCAGATCGTAAATTAGGCATAACTGACGGAACAACTGAAGAGGCGCCAGATTTTACAGTAGAAACTAAATGGAATTATTCTTATGATGATACGGGTAACATTACTGATTCTACTTCTTATCAAGATACCATCCGTAATGTTGCCAATCAACTAAATAGCGGTGGACCATTATTGAGTTTATTACAATTGAATGGTCAAACGGGTGCTGGAGTCAATTATCCTTTTACTGTAATGGGTGTGGCCGCAAAAAATAAAATTGACCGAATTAATAAATACTTAGAGCAACCCAATATCAAGAGTTTATTTCCAAAGGATGTAAAATTCATGTGGGGTTATTCTAATATCGACTACCTGACAGAAGAAAGCACACAGCCCATGTATGAGTTGTATGCCATCAAAACCACTCGCGGTAAAGACAAAGCGCTACTCGAAGGTGATGTAGTAACTGGAGCTACTTCTAATCCAGATCCAACCAACGGAAAGATTACGGTATCTCTACAAATGAATGGAGAAGGTGCTCGAAGATGGGGACAGATTACCACAGAAGCTGCTCAGGACAATAACCGAGAGATTGCGATTTCACTCGATAATAAAGTAGTAAGTGCCCCTAGTGTAAATGGTGCGATTACAGGTGGTAACTCCGCAATTACGGGAGACTTCTCTCAGCAAGAAGGAGATGACCTAGCAAAAATTCTAGAGATTGGTAAGTTACCTGCTCAGACAAAAATTATCCAAGAGCAGATCGTCGGTCCTTCTTTAGGAGCCGAAAATATCAGCCGCTCGCTTAATTCCATGATTATTGGTTTAGGCTTGGTATTGTTATTTATGATCGCTTATTATGGTGGTGGTGGTATCGTTTCGATCATTGCCCTACTAGCTAACCTATTCTTTATCGGTGGTGCCTTAGCCAACTTTGGTACCGTACTAACCTTACCTGGTGTTGCGGGTATTATCCTGACCATTGGTATGGCGGTGGATGCCAACGTAATCATCTACGAAAGAATCCGAGAAGAACTGCGGGAAGGTAAGAGTACCCTCGCAGCCATCAAAGATGGTTTCCAACAATCTTATTCTGCCATCATTGATGCCAACGTAACGACGATTTTGACGGCCTGCGTTTTAGCATACTTCGGACTTGGACCAATTAAAGGTTTTGCCGTTATCCTGATTATTGGGGTAATTTCTTCACTCTTTACAGCGGTACTGGTTGGACGTTTGATGATCAACTGGTGGACAGAGAAAGGAAATGATATGACTTTCTGGACTGGTTTTTCTAAAGACGCATTTGCTAACCTAAATATCGATTGGTTAGGAAAACGTAAGATTGCTTATGTCTTTTCAGGCATTCTCATTTTAGCTGGTCTGGTATCTATGTTTACTAGAGGTTTCGAATTAGGAGTAGATTTCAAAGGAGGATATTCTTATAATATTCAATTTGAAGAAGGTCAGAATGTATCTGCAGCTGATCTACGCCAAGCATTGGCTCCTTCATTTGATAATAAAGAGCCTATTGTAAAAGCGGTAAGCACGCAAAACACCTATAACGTTACGACGGATTACTTAATTACAGATGGTAGTGAAGAAGCAGCAGACAATGTAATGGTAGCGCTACATGGAGGTGTAAATACCTTACTAGGTGGAAATATTAACCTAGACCAATTTAAGAATCCAAACGGAATCGGAGCGCACGTGACGAGTAGTAATAAAGTAGGACCCAACATCGCAGATGATATTAAGACCAGTTCTTTCTATGCTGCAATTCTGGCTTTACTATTTATCTTCTTCTATATTTTTGCTCGATTTAACAGATGGCAATATAGTGCGGGTGCGGTAGCTGCCTTGTTCCATGATACATTGGTGGTATTGGCGATCTTCTCTATCTTCCACGGAATTCTTCCTTTTGCGATGACGATTGATCAGGCCTTTATTGCGGCAATTCTGACAGTGATTGGATATTCTATTAATGATACGGTGGTTGTATTTGACCGTATTCGAGAATACATGAACTTATACACTAGTAAAACAAAAGAAGAAATCATCAACGGTGCCGTTAATAGTACGGTGAGTAGAACGGTGATCACCTCTTTAACCACTTTATTTGTGGTAGCCATCTTACTCTTCTTCGGAGGAAGTAGCATTCGTGGATTTGCTTTTGCCTTGTTCATCGGTATTATTGTGGGTACTTATTCTTCTGTTTTCATTGCGACACCGATTATGTCCGATTTAAGTGGAGATTTAAAACCTAAGAAAACGAAGAGAGGTTCTACTAGAGAAAGTGCGTTTAAGCGCCGAACAGTTGACAGTTAAGCCTTAGAGGTTTAAATAAAGATATTATTTTAAAAGGCCCGCTTCTATTTCGATAGGAGCGGGCTTTTAGTTTTTTTTTATTTTTTTTATGGAATTTCCCAATCTCAAGCATCTTAGTATAGACCAATAAGCAACCAATCCTTTTTTTCGGTTAGCAGCAAAGACGTTTGCAAATAAATTATTGGTTTTCTCTCCTTGGCGGTCGTATCTCGGCTGGGTCTGGATGGCCATTGCTTTGCCTCCTCTCAAAGTAATGGCTAGGAGCGATGCTTTGGGCTTCGCGCAG
>CAZYAC010000161.1:0-9894 GCA_964645475.1 uncultured Saprospiraceae bacterium
AGACAGTTGTCGATTAATGTCGCATTTTGAGGAATATCTCCCTCGTTTACTTTTGTATCAATAAATACCTGACCCAAACCAATAGAAAAACTGAGTAGAATTCGGGAGGACATTTTACCATCTATCCCTCCGACCAAATACCAGGCATAAATTTTATCTTTTCCCTGATATGTAATATTTTGGTTAAAACTATCATCAATGATAAAATTATTATTCTCTTTATAGGTAAGTTGTTGATAAGATAACATTAATCCTCCATAAAATCGTCCAGGATTAAACAAGTCTTTTTTGGTTAAAAATTTTATTTGAGGTCGAATACGAAAACCAGCGTACTCATCAAAAGGTCTCCGACCATCTAGAATATTATCGCTTACAAATCCCACTTCCAATTGAAAATCTATCGTCGGTTTATATTCTAAGTTATAGCCAAATTGCAGACTTGATCCGTTAGGGTCTACTAGATTAGTTATATTATAAAAGACAAAATGTTTTTTTGAGGATGAATCCTGACTGTTTTCTTCTTGACCAAAGGTTAGACAAACAGGACCGAGACAAAAACAAAAAACTAAGAAAAGGCGAATATGCATTTATGCTTCTATTGGAATGTTACTGATCAACCGAATATTATTTAGATCTGTGTAATCAAATTGGTATATATTGTCGGTAGCCACTACTAATAATAATCCGTCTAATGGAATAACATCAAAGGCGGTGAAACTATCGAACTGAATGATCATTTCAATATTACTTGGATCGGCAACATTGAAGATTTTGAGTCCTTCTTTGTCGTCACACAAGAATAAAATATCCCCGTCAATACCGACTCCTTTCGGACCGAACATATCATACTCAGCGATTAATTCCGGTCTTTCAATCCGGGTTAAATCAAATATTTTAAGCACATTTATTTGTTCTGTAAAAGTACGCCCACAACCACTTATATTTTCTAAAGTGTTTAAGGTCACATAAGCATATTGGGAATCAGCGACCACTGGGTCACAAGGTGCAAATGGTAACTCATAATCCGCCTGCCCAAGGAATTGTGGAATCCCTTGATCATCAATTTCATAAATATAAAGCCCCGATCCTGATCCAATAAATAATCGGTTATCCAATCGAAATAAGCTTTCGATTTCGGTACCTACCTCTTTTAAATCAATCTGTGCAGGGACCACTGGGTCGGTGAGGTCAAAAGTTTTGATACGCTGATCGTCAATTACGTACAAAAAATTGCCATTCACAATAAAGCGCGCATAAGATCCACTCGCACCAGTATCACTTGCCACGGATAAACTGTCATTATCCGAAGCACATTGACTCATCAGAATAGCCATGAAACAAAAAAAGAAGAACTTGATTTTTTTAATAAAATTCATAAAACTTAATTCTGAGAAATTAAAAATAGGGTTCGATTACCGACGGCATTCGGGACGGGTCAAGGTGGCCATTTCCCAACCTCCGATTTGTCCTTTGGCAGGATCAAAACATTCAAAATATCCACTAAAATTATCTGGATAGTTAAATGGTTCTGGGTACAAATTGGGAAGGCGGTTGACTAGTTGTATATCGTTGAAGTCGGAGATGTCTATGGATAATAGATCGGTATGATTATCTGCGTAAAGAATATTACCTTTTATAGCTACATCATTACAACTCTTTAAATTAATAAAACGGATATGAGTTGGATTTTCCGGATTGGTATTATCAATGATATGAATCCCTTTGTTTCTTTCAATTACAAAAATGTGTTGATCTTTATAATAGATTTTGCCCAATCGCTGAACAGGTTCGGGGCCAGAAACTGAAAAACTTTTCCATTCATCTCCTTGAAAGTAAATCGGGCGCATGCCTTCTACTTCTTCTGGAATATCATCAATATCTGGAGTAGGTTCTTCTATGCAACCATTCATTAAGAAGATAAACATACAGATTGGGAATAAATATTTCATGGCTTTATTTTTGGATAACTCTTTACTGACTTTATTGGTCTACTACAGTTAAACGATGTATTTGGTGGTTCTGCTGCCTTGGTTCTGAAAATTCAGCAACCAAATATTACCGTAAAACAATAGAAATAGATTCTGCGAAAATAATACCATTTATAGCTTTTGCAAATTTATACGCTGAAAATGATAGACCAAATTTAGCTTGTAAATTTTATACAAAAGCTTTTGAAAAAGAGTATTCTAAAAGCAATGAAAGAGTTTTGATAGTAATTAGAAAAGAGGAAGTAAAATTCAAAAACCTTTGCAAGAAATAAGTTTTATAAATTCACCAATCCGCACATCAAAAAATCTGCACATCAAAGCCGATCTGGATAATTCGAAAATATTCCATCCACACCCAGCTCTTTTACAGACGCAATATCATCTAATTCATTCACGGTATAGACCAAAAGTTTCAAACCCCGACGATGGGCATCATCGACCAGCTCTTGACTAATAAACTCGCCAGAAACATTTAAGTAATCAGCTTGAACGGTTTGGGCGATCGCTGCTAATTCTGCAGGAATACAAGATATTAAACAACCAATCGAGACCTCGGGAGATAAAGCCTTAAAATGATTCAATTCTGGGTGATTAAAAGAAGAAATCACAAAACGATCCAGTGTATAACGCTTAGCTTTTATAAATTTATCCATTACTTGAAAGACAGGATAAGCGGTACCTGGTCCTTTGAGTTCAATATTGATAGCCACTTGATTGTCAACCAATTCAAGCACCTCTTCTAAAGTAGGTATTTGTTGTCCTTCCCCCGCATCAAGCGCGCGCAATTCTTCAAAGGTTTTATCCATTACTAAGCCGCTACCATTGGTACATCGTTCCAAACGATGATCATGAAATACGACTACCTCTCCAGTTTTACAGACGTAGACATCCAACTCTACCATATCACAAAGTGGAATGGCTTTTTCAAATGAAAGTAAGGTGTTTTCAGGGGCATAACCCATCGCACCACGATGTCCTATTTTGATCATACGGTCGTTTTTTTAGGAAATTTGCTAGAGATACCAGCAGTAATTAATGCAAGTAATGCACCTGGAATGATGAGGTTGATAAAATAATTTAATAGGGTTGTCTTCCAAGTGAATGCCATTTTAAGTGTTTCATCCAAATTCTCCATGCTTTTAAAAATTTCGTCTTCTGGTGCACCCATCTTGGTCATCAAATCGGTTGAACTTCTTTTGGTGACTTCTATAAAGGTTTCCAATGCAGTAGGGGAGTATTCTAGATAAAATTTAAAACCAAGCGTGTATACCAGATTAAATGCTGCATAGGCTGCGATACAAACTAAAAAGGCTTCTCCAAATTGTAGGGTACCATCTAGCAATGCCTTTTCTTTTCGACATGCCAGCACCATAAAAATAATAATTAATAAAGAAGAGATTCCAATGGAAGGTATGGAGCTATAAATTAGATTAGGAAATATGTTTCCAAAAATAACTATCCAAACTACATATAGAAGTCCTGCTAATAAGCCAAAAATAAGTCCGTTTTTCATATGTTGATTTTATCGTTCTGAGATAATCCAAAATGGAACACTCCGTTTAGTAATTTCTATTGAATCTAGTTTGTGAGGATTATAATTGGATCTTTCCCAATGTAGGATATGTTCTCCATCGGTCAAACTATCTGTTGGAAAATAACACTGAATACCCTTCTCTTTTAAATTGGGATGGGTGTAGAATTTACACGTTATCCGATCTTGGTAAGGAATACCATCAATATAGATTTGATTGGCTTCCATAAGTGCATTCTTGATCGCCAAGATTTTGCCATTAACGTAATCGTCTCGATACTTTTTCCAGTATTTTCGAACACTATCGCGTTCGATTTGGTATTTATTGGTAGGTTTTCTTTCTTTTTCTCCATATCGACCTTGATTAAATCCAAAGGATACTCCCTCGGCCGTGTTAGTAGGAGGGGAAGCTTTTTTTAGAGAAGGAATTTCTCCTACCTTGCGTGCTGCCCGTTCTGCTTTACGCAAAGTCAATAAGGCAGCACTTTCAGACTTTTGGATATTGGCCAGTATGGTATCTTCGATGACATAATTCAACGCTACATGTTGTAATCCGTGTTCGTTAAGTGGTGAGATATGATATTTATATTTTAATAAATTAGGATCCTCTCGGTTAAAAGGAAAGAAAATTTTTCCTAAAGAATGACTAATCTCAGATTCTCCTAAACTAAATTCTTTAATAGGGCTCCGTTCAATATTTTCCTCGTAATGGAATTTTTGATAACGTAGGTCGTCGTAATAATAGGATTTTATGATTTCCTCAGAGGAACGATAATAACTTCCACCAATAGAATCGTCAGAAGGGTAGAATTCCGTATTTTCTAAATAAAAACCAGGCAATAAAAATAATACTAAAATTACATATGGAACTGAAAACCAAAATAGTCTTCGTGTATGTTTATAATCGAAAAAATTAAATAACAACGGACGGTAAAAAAAAGATAGGGTAGTATAAGAATAAAAGCGGTATACATATCCATAGACCTTAGCAAAAGAGTCGCTCCGTACTTTTTTTATGCTACCAATAGTCAAGAAATCGATTAAGACAACAAATCCCAAAATCAAATAGATTAAGATAAGAGTCATGCCAAGACCACCCCAACCTAAGTCCGTTAGATAGCCTGTCAAAATACCCAGTAAGATTAGATGAATAAGGACCATTACGCTGGAAAGGAAAATGAAAAATAATAAAAAAGTATAGGCAAAAATAACACTACAAACTTTTTCTAATTTTTCAATATAAGTATCAAATCGACCCACCCGACGCTTCAAATAATCCTCAAATCTTTCGTTGTATCCTAAGGTTCCATAATCAATTTCTCCGGAAACATACCGTAATCCTATTGCTCCAATCCAAAGCCCACGCAAAACTACATGAATCAATAAATTAATAAAAAATATACCCCAAGCTGCTTTTAGTAAAAAAAAAAATCCAATGAATAAAAAGATGGTACTTAACTCCTCTGGTGTATGGGCATTAACATAGCTATTAAAACCCTTAAGAAAATGCCGACTTTCCCAAATCCCAAATAAAGCAAATCCTGAAACGAGTAGTTCCAGTTGCCAGCTTTCTTGCTGTAACAGTTCGAGCCAGTCTGAAAAACTGACTTTTTTCTTAGAATCTCCAGGTGTTTCCATTAAATAGTCTTTATGTTATCAAGCTTGTTTTTTTTCACTATCATATCGTTTATCCAAACTCCAAAGTTTTGGAAACTTTGGATGGACCGTGCGGTAAAAATCATTAATTACCTTAAAATCTTCCACCATATTCCCAGTTGGATATACCATGCCTCCTACACCGCATTTTTTTAGTTTAAAATCTAAATATCCAAAAGTAATCGGAACGCCGGCACCCACAGCAGTATGGTAGAATCCCATCTTCCATTCCGTTCTTAAGGAGCGAGTTCCTTCCGGGGTGACAGCTACCGCAATTCGATCATATTTTTTAAAAATGTCAATCATACTCTCTACATAGCTCTTACGCGGTTGTCCTGGTTGTTTGGGTTTTCGATCGATTGGAATAGCACCCATTGATTTTGTAATGAGACCAAACGGGAATTTAGTCCAGTTATCCTTAATGGTAAATCGGACTGGGACTTTGAGGGCCCAAAAAGCCAGCATCATATAATAAAAATCCCAATTGGAGGTATGCGGCGCAGCAATCATTACCGACCGATCCGATTCTTTAGGGAGAACAGGGTCCAAGGTCCAACCATGTATTTTTAAGATAAATGCGGCAATTCTGCTCATTTCATTCTGCTATTTAAATGCTTAAGGTAGGAATTGTTTTTAAAATGGCCAACTATGGAGAGTAGTTGTCACTATTCTCACAAAATAAATGCTGGTCTTTTAGGGATTATTGGTAAATTTACCGAGAATTACCCTTCTTGGGAAGCCAAAAAATAACCCCCAACAGTAGATTTTTTTAAAGAAGTACATTTCAGAGCGTTATAAATTTTATGATAAAATGTACCATTAACTAGTATGAAAAATCAATAAACTGCCTAATTAACCAACTCTGATCCTTTGAGAGCATCATTATGTAAATATTTTATCGCTTTTTTCCTTTTTGCGAATTATTATTCAGCAGACGCCACGCATATTGTGGGAGGTGAAATGACCTATACTTGTTTGGGGAATGGACAGTATGAGATCATCCTTACCGTATTTCGAGATTGTATTAACGGAAATCCCAATGCTTATTTTGACAATCCAGCATCCATTGGAATTTTTGGCGCCGATAATGATTTAGTGACTTCTGCAGGGGACAATGGGCAGCTTTTAATTGAGTTGATGAACGATGATACCTTAAATCCAGTTCTAACCAATCCTTGTCTTGTTGTACCTCCTGATGTCTGTGTACACACCTCAACCTATCGTGCCGTGGTAGACTTGCCGTTTAGAATCGGAGGTTACCAGTTAGCTTATCAGCGTTGTTGTCGTAATCAAACGATTGTCAATATTATAGAACCTTTAGCCTCAGGTGCTACTTACGGTGTTTCGATTACCGAAAATGCTTTGTTAGAATGTAATTCTAGTGCCAAATTCAGAGATTGGCCTCCACTATATATCTGTGTCAATGAGCCCATTTTCTTTGATCAGAGTGCCGTTGATATTGATAATGATTCTATTGTTTACCGGTTGTGTGCTCCGCTTCTGGGAGCCAATCCTGATTTTCCTCTACCACAACCGCCTAATCCGCCACCTTACGAGATTGTTAATTGGATTTCTCCTCCTTACGGGGTGGACAATATGTTAAATGGTTTTAGTGGTGGCGCGGTTCTCGCAATTGATTCAGAAACTGGTTTATTAACTGGTTTGCCCAATACGATAGGTCAATTTGTAGTGGGTATCTGTTTAGAAGAATATCGTGATGGTGAAATTATCTCCACCACTCGTCGAGATTTTCAATATAATGTTGGTGTCTGTGGGGAAACGATTTCTTCTTTTTTTACGCCAGAGGTCGTTTGCAATGATCAACTGGTTGTTTCCTTTGATAACCAAAGCGCTAACGCAGATCAGTTTATTTGGTACTTTAATGATCCTTTAAACCCAGGTGCTACCTCAGTTCTAACTGATCCTACTTATGCTTATGGTGATACTGGAACTTACCGGATCATGTTGATTGCAGAACCAGGTAATCCTTGTGTGGATACTTTTTTTCAAACCGTTTCAGTACAACTGCCCTCCATCACCGCAGGTCTCGATGTAGTTTATGGAGATTGTAATAATGGTCAAGAAATCCAAATCACGGACTTATCCATTGATGAAGTTGGAACGGTGGCCGCCTGGGAATGGATATTGAGTTTAAACAATGTTCCACTCGATACCCTTAATGATCAAAATCCTACGATTAGATTGACCAGTAGTGGAATATATCGCTTACGCTTGACCGTAGTTTCTTCGACGGGTTGTACCAGTGCTATAGAACAGACGTTAAATATAGTAGTAGTCGATGAGGAAATAGAAAATGAATTGTTACAATTGTGCTTAGGAGCTGAGGTGAATTTAAATGCAAATTTCAATCCTGATTATATTTACGAATGGACTCCAACTTCAACCTTGGATGATCCTAATATTCCCAATCCAAGAGCCACTCCGACGGAGACAACAGTTTACCAAGTAGTAGTCACAGATAGCACGGGTGTTTGCTCAAAAGATTTAGAAGTAACCGTATTTGTCCCACCTCCGATAATAGCTGATTTAATAAATGATACAGTAACTTGTTTAACAGATATCACCTTGACTGCTACCGCTGCTCAAGCCAATCAATTTATCTGGAGCGATGATCCAGACTTTGATAATATCCTTGGACAAGGAGAGAATATTTTGGTGACACCCATTGGCACAGAAACATATCATCTTTTGGTTCGAGATAGTTTTGGATGTGCGCTCTTTGATAGTGTTCAGGTGACGGGTAATGGGATCAATGTAGATGTGCAAGGTTTAACCTTATTATGTGAGGGACAAATCGACCGCTTAGAAGTTGAAAATTTAGATCCTGCTGATACCCTTTCTTACTTTTGGTCACCGGAAGAATATATTCTTCAGGGCGGAACAACTAATGAGCCTGTTATACAACAATTGGATCCAGGAACTTATTTAATTCTGGTAGAAATGACGAATCAATTTAATTGTACTTTAATAGATAGCGTGGAAGTAGGTATATTAGATACGGTTCCTTCATTAAGTGCTTTTTCTTATACGCAGTGCTCTGGATATACGGTTGATTTTTTTAACAACAATGCCAATGGACCTTATTTTGTTTGGGACTTTGGAGATCCAACTCAACCGGGGTTGACTTCTGATGAGTTTGCTCCTAGTCATACTTATGCTGGCCCCGGCAATTATACGGTCCGGTTATTTTACAATAATTTAATCCCTTGCTCAGATACATTATTGCTGCCGGTTACCGTAACAGAACCCGGTATTAACTTAGACTTTACGCCTGAATTTCTTAGCTGTACAGATAGTGCCGTGGTAGAATTTATAAATACGTCCGTCAATACGCAAGGTGTTATTCAAAGTTATAATTGGACGTTTAGTAACGGAGATTCCAGTAATTTAGAAAATCCAGTTATTACTTTTAATGAGGCAGATACTTACAATGCCCAATTGGTGGTGAATTCTGATAATGGTTGTACAGATACTTTAATTCAAAACTTTATTATTCCGCTAGTAGAAGAAAGTATAACGGACAGTCTCTTTTTATGTTTAGGAGATACGGTTTTTGCCAATCCTGGATTTAACCCTGAATATCAATACAGTTGGAGTCCAGCTAATCAAGTTTCTGATCCTAATTCACCAAATCCATTAATAGGTCCAATTGAAAATACGATTTATACGGTTACGGTTACTGCTGCTATTGAGACCAGTTGTATGCGGACAGAAACATTGGTAGTTACGGTTCCACCAGCACTCATCCTCGATGCATCTGACGATCAACAGATCTGTGGAGATACTGCTGTACTCACTGCAAGTACCAATTTACCTGCTGAATTTCTTTGGTCTCTTACGCCAAATTTCGGGTTAGCTTTAAGTATGGAATCCGAGTTGCGGGTTCGTCCTTCTTTTTTAGGAACCTATTTTTTAATGGCTACCGATTCCGCAGGATGTACTCAACAGGATACCATCCAAGTTTTTAATAATACGATTAATGCTGGGACAGTAGGACAAAGTATCTGTCGCAGTGATACGGTTCAACTCGATGTTGTGAATTTTTTACCTGGTATTCCTCTAACGTACGAATGGACACCTGTAGAATCGATTATTGGTTCTAGTACGAATGATTCGGTTTTAGTAAGTCCCTTAAATACGACTACTTATTCGGTATTTATGGAAAATGAATTTGGTTGCACGGCCACTAGGAACGCAACGGTTACCGTTATTGACAACAATCAATCTGTAGAAGTCTTTGCAGATCGTGATACCTTGATAAGCGGACAAACCGTACAGTTAGGAGCGCTTGCAGCCTTACCAGGAACCTATCAATGGACAGGTGACTCCACTTTGAGCGCTGTAGACATTTTCGATCCAACGGCACGACCCACTTCCGATCAGACATATTCAGTAATTGTGACTGATGAAAATGGATGTACTGCTACCGCCTCAGTTCGAGTGACGGTTATTACCCCTGATTGTGATTTACCCTATGTATTTTTCCCCAATGCGTTCAGTCCCAACGGAGATGGAGAAAACGAAGTTTTACAATTATATGGTGTTCCAATAGAATCTGCCTATTGGGCTATTTTTAATCGGTGGGGTGAAAAAGTTTTTGAGACCAATGATGTCAATGGAGCTTGGGATGGACGTTATAAAGGAGAATTACTAGCTCCGGATGTTTACGGTTATTATTTAGAAGTAAATTGTCTAGGA
>CAZYAC010000161.1:9994-11294 GCA_964645475.1 uncultured Saprospiraceae bacterium
AACAAAGTGACCTAATGATTTTCGAAATCAATACTGAAACTTTAGAAATATCTGATACCCAAAAGACTTTTGAGAACTTGGATGAAGGTATTGACAAATCCACTTTTGCTTTAAACAAGGAAGAAATAGGATTTCATTTAAGAGTAGCAATCGTGAAAGAGAAATCAGAATTATTCCATTTGACTTTGCTTTTGTATGATTCTAATTTGAGAACTGTCATAGATCAAGAAATTGAAATTCCTTTTAAGGAAACTGATTTGTTAAGTTTCGATGTAGATCAGGAAGGCAATGTTTATGTACTTGTTGGCTTATTTCAAAAAGGAAGAAATGACGAAGGAAAAAAGATTAAAGAGTGGATTAAAAAACTATACGTTACTTCTCCAAAAGATAGTAAGATTGAGGTCATTGATATCGAAAAAAATGAAGAAAAATGGTTGGCTGATATTGAAATAAAAGCGAAAAAAGATGGAAATGGAATTATTTTCTGTGGCCAATATTATGATAAGGAAACCTTTGATGAAAAATTGGGAAGGTACACTATTAATAATGTTGTTGAAAGAGAAGGAAAGCCTGCTGCTGGAAAGGTAATGATGAGTTATGATAGAAGTAACGGCTTTTCTGAAAGAGTATATACGCCATTTAAGAGAGGTATACTAAAACCCTCTTTCAATGAAAAAGAAAGAGAAAAAAATAAGAAAAAGAAAAAGAAAGGCTCGAATTCCTTGGTGGGACTTCCAAATTTGCTAGTAAATGAAATTGTTTTTCTTGAGAATGGAAATATTGTTGAATTCTCCGAAGCTTATAAAAATCACCTTAGTGTTGGTCATGGTTCAGCAAAGACTAGGAATTCTGAATCCTTAGGAAAAATAGTTGTTACCGTTTTTACGCCGAAAGGGGAGGTGTTGTGGATGAAATCAATTGACAAAATTCATATGATCAAGGATTGGGTTATTCCAAGTTCTGCTATGTTTATCCAAAGAAATTGTATTGGTTTGGTCTTTTTAGATGGAAAATCTTCTTATGTCTATTTGTACGATATGGAGACTGGCCAACGAAAAAAGAAATCCTTAACAAAAAAAGATGAAAAATCTAATTTAATAGTCGAGCCGGAAATGACGGAAAGGATTGATGATAATACGGTACTTATTCATCGGTCAAAAGGAAAAAACGCACAATTTGGACGGATCATTTTTGAATAAAGTATTATGTTCTTTCTTAATACTAAACGCCTTTGGCTCTTAATAAAATATTATTGTCGGGAGTGTTCTAAATTTTGTGTTTTTTAAATTCAAGTTCAATG
>CAZYAC010000162.1:0-6305 GCA_964645475.1 uncultured Saprospiraceae bacterium
TGCAAGTTAGTGGAGGAGTCTGGCCTTATACCTATCAATGGAGTAACGGCGTCACTACGCTGAGCCAACCTGAATTAAATGTGGGTGTTTATACCATAACGGTCACCGATAATGGAGGCTGTACGCATGAACAAACTTATGAAATTGTTGATGATTGTAATAGTACCGGTTGTAGCGATCCAGTGATAGTCAGTGTTAATACGGTTAATCCTAATTGTACCGATCTTGGTTCAATTTTTCTAGAATATATAGACGAAGGTTTTGAATATACCTTCGACTGGTCTCATGGTGGTCCGAATAGTAATATTCAAACGGGCTTAACAGCTGACGACTATCAAGTGACTATTACAGCATTTGATCCTTTATCAGGTACTTCTTGTTTTACCACCAGTACATTCTTATTATTCGCCGAAGACTCTTTAGGATTCTTCTTGGTCAATAGTACGCCAGCTGATTGTGGCAATACTGGAAGCGCCGAATATTCTGATTCAACTTTAATTTATGTTTGGAGCGATGGAGGACTAGGACATTTCAGAAATGATTTGACCGCTGGTGATTATGAGATAACTGTTACTTCTCCAAATTCAACCTGCGAGGAATTAACGTTCCTTAATATTCAAGAAATTTCAACTATCTCTTATAATGCCGTGGTAGCAAACGTTTGTGATACCTTAGGTTCTATTTATTTGTTTAATCCAAATGGAGTATATACCTACGAATGGAGCAATGGTACGACTACCCCAGACCAACCTGTAGCGGACGTTGGAGTATATTCTGTTACGGTGACAAATGATCAAGGCTGTACCGTTTCTGAAACCTTCGAGGTTGTCGATGATTGCTCTGGATCGGGTTGTGTTGATCCAGTGATTGTTGATGCGGTTACGATAAACCCCGATTGTTTACAAGCAGGCTTTATCGATGTTCAAGTAGAAAATATTACACCCAATCTTACTTACCTCTGGTCTACAGGATCAGATATGCCACAAATAATAGATTTACCAGCTGGGACTTATACCGTAACGATTTCTGATTTAGACCCACAGACGGGTTCTATTTGTTCTATCACAGAAACCTTTGTTTTGATTGCCGAGGACACTTTAGGCTTTTTCTTAGTTAGCAGTACACCTGCTGGTTGTAATGGTTCTGGAAGTGCTGAATATTCTGATCCGACTTATAATTATCAATGGAGTGATGGTGGCTTTGGACATTTAAGAGATGATTTGATTGCTGGAACTTATACGATCACGGTGACTGGTATTCAAGGACTTTGTACAGAAATAACCTCTTTAACTATCCAAGATGTAGGTTCAATTGACGCTTCCGTTACAGTAGCAAACGTTTGTGATACACTTGGATCTATTTATATGACGGTCAACGGTGGTAGCTGGCCTTATACCTACGATTGGGCTGATTTATCAGGAGCTAATAATCCTGAAGATCGAGAAGCAGTTGATGTAGGGACTTATTCTGTAACGATTACAGATGCCGATGGATGTACTTTGGCACTAGACTTTACCATCGTAGATGATTGTCCAATGACAGGTGATCTAATCTTTACTTTTATTCCAGGGGATGAAGATGTACTTTGTGGAGAATCGGCACCGATCGTTAATCCAATCGCTGAGTCAAACTGTCCCGGGGATATAAACTACACCTTTACAGAAACGCAAGAACCTAATTGCGGTAACACCAGTATTCTAACGAGAGAATGGGTTGCTACAGATGATTGTGGGAACACAGCTTCTGCGCAACAATTTATTTTTGAACAAGATATTGAAGCACCGGAAATTGTAACGGTGGGAGACTTTACCGTAGATTTATTAAATGGTGATAGTTTACCAAATCCACTTGAATTTGCAACGGCTGAAGATGATTGTGGTCTAATTGAAGATCTTAGTTTTACCAAAGAAGAGAGTATCACAGACGATGGCTATCAAGTGGCTTACACCTGGACGGCTGTGGACGAATGTGGAAACTTTACCACTTCAGTTCATACGGTGGATGTAACAGGAGGAATGATCTGGCCTGGAGATACCGATTCTAATAAAGTAGTTAATAATTTCGATGTCTTCAATATCGGATTTGCCTACGGAGAAACTGGGCCGACTCGGATGAGTCCAACCTTGGATTTCTTGCCACAGTACGCCGCTCCTTGGAGTGCCAATGGATTGGATGACGTCAACTTCCGACACGCCGATACAGATGGTAACGGAATCGTAGACGAACAAGATATTCTAGCCGTTAACTTGAATTATGATCTTACTCACAATCTGCAAGAAGCAGGGGATACCCGAGAAACTTTTGAAATTGATTTCATTTACGAAACAGTAACCGCTGACAATTGGGTACACGTAGCAGTCCTTCTAGGAAATACCGCCGAACCAATTGATGATTTTTACGGAGCAGGATTTACCATCGAGTATGATCAGAATATGGTAGTGCCAAATACGGCGCACGTAGACTTCAGCGAAAGCTGGACAGGAACCTTCTTTAATGATTTTGTGGCCTTACAAAAGGACTTCCACGATGAAGGTAGACTAGATGTCGGCTTAGTACGAACCAATCAACAAGGCGTTGATGGATCGGGTAAAATCGGTTCTTTCCGATTCCAGTTACCTGAAGGAGTTGAGTTTACACCGTTTATGTTGACTGCCCGTCAGGGAGAAGGTGTTCGCGCCGATAAATCTCCATACGAGCTAGAAACCGTTGAAGTGGTGGTGACCAATGTCAAAGATATTTTATCGCCTGCAGCTATTGATATTTATCCAAATCCGGTACAAACCGAATTATTCTTAGATATACCAGCAGAACTGGAAGTTACCGACATTCAGCTATTTGGTACTAATGGACAAATGGTCCAAGAATACGCAGATGTTACGACAAGAAGGTTAGAAGTTGGTTCTTTACCTGCCGGTTTATATTACTTGCGCATTTTGACAACGGATGGAACGTGGACGGATAAGGTGAGTATAATGAAATAATGCTTTTGTTGATTTGTTGAACTGTTGATTCGTTGAATTGATTTTTAAAATCGCGAATTTTACTAAACAGTTCAACAACTCAACGATTCAACAGTTTTTATTTTCCTTATGGAAAATAAAAAAATGAAGCCCAAAGACTTTTAGGAGTTTTTGGGCTTTGTTGTTTTTTATTAACTTTAAGGTGCCTTATGTTAAGATCGTAACAGTATATCCGTAAGAATTTTTTTGATTAAAAAATTTTATGGACAGGAGGTTGGTTGCGTGTATATTGTATGTTATATCGCATGAAAAGAAAAAAATACTAAGTAGTTAAAATTAGAAGATGTAAGGATCGGATGGCAATGCAGTAACGACCTTGAAGCGAATAAAAATCAGTGAATTGTGGATAACTCGCACGAGACGGAATGATTGTAAAACAGTAAGGAGAAGAAAAAAAACACGCAAACTATAACAAAGACTACAAAAATTATGACCATAGTTCAATCCATTCAATTTTTTGTAGCGCTTAATCTATTTGTTGTTGGGTTGTCCCATTTTTTACAGCCAAAAATATGGATTGAATTCTTTGAGTTTCTACATCAAAAAGGAAACGTTGGGAATATTTTTAATGCTTTACTTGCGTTAGGAATGGGATCATTCATTATATCTTTTCATTTTATATGGACTTGGCCAATGATTCTAGTGACTATATATGGTTTAGCTCAACTAACCAAAGGGCTCATTTATTTATCTATTCCACAAGTAGGCCTTAGTAGTATTGGAAAAGTAGATGATAAATCTAAAAAATTCAAATGGGTTGGATTGATAATGTGCATCTTGAGCATAATGTTGATTATTTATTTGGTTAATGATCAACTCTTTTAAGAATAATGAAAACCTGTGTCTAGCAAAGCACTTAATGATAAGAGGCATAACTTAGGGCAACACCAGCATATGTGCGAAACGTTTCGTTGTAGGTAACTAAAATTACACCTCAAAATTTATAACAAATAGCTGAATGACAAAATTACAGCGCTATGAAGCTCAATTTTAAGAATATTATCGAAAGTGTAATTGGAGGAATAATTGCTGCCATCATTGTTGCCTTGTTTACATTAATTTTTCCTAATACAACTAACAAGATTAATACTTATATCTCAGGTGAAAATAATACCTATATAAATACTGAGAAGGGTAATTTTGAAAACTCAGTCGATGATGAATTGAATATCGATGATAAATCGGAAAAGATAAATCCTCCTCAACTAAATAGTAATTTTGATAAAACAACATCAACTATTGCAGAAGGTTTTTTATGGGGATTGATTACAATTATTGCTTCTTACGCCCTTATTTTAGGATTAAGTACATTTATCGATCCACTAGAGAACTACAGACATGAAATTGTTGGTGATTCTTCTTTTTTCAGTAACGCGGGAAGCGTCCTGAAATATTTCAGATTGTTTATATTTATTCTTTTTATATTGAACCATACTTTTAGCCAAAATCAAACCTGCTCAAAACTGGCATCAATTGGAATTGGATTAACCTTATTTCCTGCTCTACTAACTTTTCTTCTTTCAAATTTCACACAGAATTTCAGATTCCCCAAAACAATGAATTTTATTATCTTCTTGTTATTATTAATAGGTTTAAACTATTTGGGAATGTTTAATATTGATTTGTCTATAGAATAAAAACTACCGCTATTGCCACACAAAGTAGAAATAAAACTGTCCCATTTCGACATCCGCACATCAAAAAATTAAAAAATCCACCCATCCCTTGCATCCTACCAATAACCCACTTATATTTGCTGCAATGAAAAAGGTAATTACAAATCAATCGTGGTGGTGGCTTCTTACAGAACACAGGTTCGGGTAAGCGCTACATCCTATTTGCAATTAACTTCATTTTAATCAAAACAGGCTTGTCGTTCACTCGACAAGCCTGTTTTGTATTTCGCGGATAAACGATTCAACAAATCAACAAATCAACAAATCAACAATTCAACAATAAAAAAATGCCTAAAATAAATACGATCCACAAAACCATCCTCAGCGACCTGATGACACCCGTCAGTCTCTACCTCAAACTCCGAGACCACTACCAACAGCCCGTCCTACTGGAAAGTAATAACTTCCGGTCACGCGAAGAATGTTCCTCTTTTATCGGACTGGATGCGCTGGCGGATTTTAAAGTAGAAAACCTGCCTACCGGACTGGCAGACGGAGAAGCCCAGATACGATATCCAAACACAGAAACCATCCGAAAGCCATTGAGCGGACCACATGCTTTAGCAGATGCCCTAAAATCCTTTATTGATAATTTTGATTGTTCATCTACTACAGGATACCAAGGCTTTAATGGCGTCTTTGGGCACACCAACTTCGATGCCGTGCAGTATTTTGATACCCTGGATTTTGACCCCGAAAAATATAAGATGGAAACCCCACTGGTTCGCTATTCTTTTTATCGTTTCGTGATCAGTATCAACCATTTTAATGATGAATTGACCATACTGGAAAATATTCCTGCAGGAGAAGAATCGCAGATGGAGGACTTGTTAAAGCGAATTAAAAATCAAGCGGTCGCCGGAACCTATCCATTCAAAACCATTGGAAAAGAAGGCAGCAATCTCACGGATGAAGCATTTAAAAATTTGGTCACTGCTGGAAAACATCATTGTCAAATTGGTGATGTCTTTCAGATCGTTTTCTCACGGCAATTTAGTCAAACTTTTTCCGGAGACGAGTTTAATGTCTATCGCGTACTACGATCCATCAACCCCTCGCCGTACCTCTTTTATTTTGATTATGGTGACTATAAAATATTTGGCTCTTCTCCCGAATCACAAATGGTGATCCAAGGACAAACGGCTCGGGTAAATCCCATTGCTGGAACCTATCGACGCTCTGGCAATCTGCTCATCGATCAAACCGGAGCTCGCGAACTGGCCGCTGACCCAAAGGAAAACGCAGAACACATCATGCTTGTTGATCTTGCACGTAACGATCTCAGTCGCCACTGCACAGATGTGACGGTCAAACAACTCAAAGATGTGGTGTTCTTCAGCCACGTAATTCATCTAGTTTCCACCGTGGAAGGTCAGTTGTCTGCCAACGCTAATCCCATTCGAATTTTTGGAGATACCTTCCCCGCTGGAACCTTATCGGGCGCTCCTAAGTATAAAGCATTAGAACTCATCAATCAATACGAAAATCAAAATCGAAGTTTTTACGGCGGAGCCATTGGCTTTATTGATTTTAATGGAAATATGAATCAGGCAATTTTAATCCGTTCGTTTATGAGTAAAGACAATGTGCTATATAGTCAGGCTGGCGC
>CAZYAC010000162.1:6405-11290 GCA_964645475.1 uncultured Saprospiraceae bacterium
CCAGCTAACTGGCCAAAAAAAGAAAATAAATGAAAATTCTAGTTCTCGATAATTATGACTCCTTTACCTATAATTTGGTGCATTATGTGTTGGAGATTGCAGATGCTACGGTGGATGTTTTTCGAAACGATCAAATTAGTTTGGAAGCCGTAAATAGCTATGATGTTATCATTCTCTCACCTGGACCTGGACTGCCTGCTGACGCTGGTATCATGCCTGCATTACTAAAAAAATACGCAGGTAAAAAACCAATCCTCGGTGTTTGTTTGGGACATCAAGCGATCGGTGAAGCCTTTGGTGGAGACCTTCACAATTTAGCCAGAGTCTATCACGGGTTAGAAACTCCGGTGGATATTATGGCACCGAATAGCACTTTGTTTGCGGATATTCCTTCACCTTTCATGGCTGGACGCTATCATTCTTGGGTAGTGCAGCCTGATGAATTACCTACTGTATTAGAAGTAACGGCAACTGCAGAAGATGGAAGTATCATGGCCATTCAACATCGCGAATATCCCATTTATGGCGTCCAATTTCATCCCGAATCAGTGATGACCCCATATGGAAAAAAGATGTTAGGCAACTTCCTGAAATCTACCGGTGTTACTTTGAAATTTGAACCGGATGCAGTCATCATAAAAACTGGAAATAATACGCTATGAAACAAATCTTAAATAAATTATTGGAACACGAAAAGCTTTCGCGCAGCGAAGCCAGTGGAGTTTTGCAAGAGATAGCCGAAGGAAAATTTAATGAAGTGAGCATCGCCGCTTTTCTGACTATTTTCCGGATGCGACCTATTACGCAATACGAGTTGGCTGGATTTCGAGATGCGCTCTTGGATCTTTGTGTTAAGGTGGATTTGGGAACGACCGATACGATTGATATTGTGGGGACGGGAGGCGATGGTAAAAATACTTTTAATGTTTCTACCTTATCTGCTTTTGTGGTAGCGGGCGCTGGATACAAAGTGACCAAGCATGGAAATTACGGCGTGTCTTCTGCTTGTGGTTCTTCGAATGTATTAGAATTTTTAGGTTACGAATTTACCAATGATGCTGATATTTTACGACGACAATTAGATGGAAGTAATTTATGTTTTTTACATGCGCCGTTTTTTCATCCGGCAATGAAGACCGTAGCACCAGTTCGACGACAAATGGGGATTAAAACCTTTTTTAATATGCTCGGACCATTAGTCAATCCTATTCAACCGCAACATAATTTATTCGGTGTTTATAATCAAGAACTGTCTCGACTGTATCAATATATTTTACAAAGAGAACCCAGAAATTTTTCGGTCGTGTATGCATTGGATGGGTATGATGAAATTTCCTTGACCGGCCCAGCGAGTATCCGTACACGAGGTAGCGAAAAGGTTTATTTACCGGAGCATTTTGGATTGAATAGGTTAAAACCTGCAGAATTATTCGGCGGAGATACCGTTCCAGAGGCTGCTAAAATATTTACCAATGTATTGGAAAATAAAGGAACTGCCGCGCAAAGAGATGTAGTCTTAGCCAACGCTGGAATGGCTATTCAGTCTTTTGAAACTGATTGGAGCCTACCAGATTGTGTCCAAAAAGCCCGTGAATCTTTAACCAGCGGAAAAGCGTATAATATTCTAAAAACGATAACTAGTTAAGTACTTTGTAAATTATAAGATTTAAACATTGTTGAATTGTTGATGATAAATTAAAAATGAGTTAATGAAGAATGAAGAATGAAGAATGAAAAATGAAGAATGTCTCTTCTTTTGTGTTTTTATATGTTGGAATACATTAATATTTCTTCTTTAAAAAAATTATTAATTAATACTCAAAACTCTATAACCCAAAACTCACAACTTGATAAAATGAATATCCTCGAAAAAATAATTAACCATAAAAAAAAGGAAGTCGCAGAACGTAAGTCTTTATATCCAGTGTCCCTGTTGGAGAAGACCATCTATTTTCAAACGCCAGTGGTATCTTTAAAAAAATATCTAACACGTCCTGATAAACTAGGAATCATTGCTGAATTTAAAAGAAAATCTCCTTCTAAACCAACGATCAATCTATATGCAGAGGTTGAAAAAATTTCTATTGGTTATATGCAGGCAGGTGCGTCCGCGTTATCGGTTTTGACCGATCAAGATTTTTTTGGTGGTAGTTTGGCAGATCTAACCGAAGCACGAAAATATAATTTTTGTCCTATTCTCCGGAAAGATTTTATTATTGACGAATATCAATTACTAGAAGCTAAAAGTGCGGGAGCAGATGCGGTTTTATTGATCGCTGAATGTTTGGAAAAAGAACAGATAAAAAGACTGGCAGCTACTGCAAATGACTTAGGACTCGAGGTATTGATGGAGATACATGATGCGAGTGGGTTAGAAAAACTAAATGACCGTATTGATGTTCTAGGAGTAAACAATCGGGATCTAACCGTTTTTAAAACAGATATTCAAAATTCGGTCAATATAGCCTCTCAGATTCCTAGTGGACAAATTAAAATATCCGAAAGTGGTATCCGTACGGCTACAGATATCGTTACCTTATTAGCAGCAGGCTATGACGGGTTTTTGATTGGTGAACAATTTATGAAAAATGCTAACCCTGGACGAGCGTGTAATGAATTAATTCATCAGGTAAAACAACTTCAACTCCAAAATTCTTAATTATGGAAATCAAAGTATGTGGTCTAAAAATTCCCACCAACGTGGAATCCATTCTTCAACTAGGTGTACACTATGTTGGGTTTATTTTCTATGAACATTCTCCTCGCAACATGGATTTGCCACCTGAAGCCTTTACAGGTTTTGATAAACTACATTCTAGAACGATTAAAAAAGTCGGTGTATTCGTCAATGCTAAAATCGAATTTATTCTTGAAAAAGTAAAAGCATATCAGTTGGACTATGTGCAACTGCATGGAGACGAAAATGTTTTTTATTGCTCAAAATTAAAGGGGAAAGGAATAAAAATTATTAAAGCCTTTTCAGTGGATGAAGATTTTATTTTTACTCAAACAGAAGCTTTTCAATATTACTGCGATTATTTTTTATTCGATACCAAAGGAAAAAATCGTGGGGGTAACGGAGAAGTTTTTGAGTGGCGTATTTTAAATAGATATAAAGGAAAGACACCTTTCTTTCTCAGTGGTGGGATTAAACCCGAACTCGCGGGAAAAATAAAAAAATTAGATCATCCAATGTTGGTGGCTCTTGATTTGAATAGTGGTTTCGAAATTGAGCCTGGCTATAAAAACGTGCAAGTAATCAGTGATTTTATTAATGATCTAAATACAGAAAGAGTAGGGGATTGGGGAACTCCGAGAAGGTAAGTGAATGGTGTCTTTGGCAGACCTCTCCACTTTTGGAAGAATAGGGGGAATCTAAAGCTAATAGCAAAATTTTAAAATAAAAAGCAATATGATAACCATATCAAAAGATGGATACTATGGTCAGTTTGGCGGAGCTTTTATTCCGGAAATGTTACATCCAAACGTGGAAGAAATACGACGTACCTACGTTGATATGATTAAGGATGAAACTTTCCAAAAACAGTTTCGACAATTACTACGCGATTACGTAGGAAGACCAACACCTTTGTTCTTGGCGCAGCGCTTATCCGAAAAATACCAAACCAATATTTATTTAAAACGAGAAGACCTTTGCCACACTGGAGCCCATAAAGTAAATAATACCATCGGACAAATTTTACTTGCGCAACGGCTCGGAAAAAAACGCATTATTGCTGAGACTGGCGCTGGCCAACACGGTGTTGCAACCGCTACGGTTTGTGCTTTGATGGGCTTACCTTGCGTTGTGTACATGGGAGCAGTAGACATCGAACGACAGCAACCAAATGTCTCTCGGATGAAGATGCTTGGTGCAGAAGTTAGACCCGCAATGAGTGGTAGTAGAACGCTAAAGGATGCGACCAACGAAGCCATTCGAGATTGGATTAATAATCCAGAAGACACCCATTATATTATCGGATCAGTGGTTGGGCCACATCCATATCCCGATATGGTAGCCAGATTTCAATCGGTCATCAGCGAAGAAATAAAATGGCAACTCGAAGCTGCTACTGGAAAGGCGAATCCTGATCTAATCATTGCTTGTGTTGGCGGAGGGAGTAACGCAGCGGGTGCATTTTATCATTATTTAAATGAAGATGAAGTTCGATTAATCGCAGTGGAAGCTTCTGGTTTGGGCGTAGATAGTGGCGAATCTGCTGCTACATCCGTACTTGGTACAGAAGGAATTATCCACGGAAGCAGAACACTTCTAATGCAAACACCTGATGGCCAGATTATCGAACCCTACTCAATTTCGGCTGGATTAGATTATCCCGGTATCGGTCCGATGCATGCACATCTGATTAAGTCAGGTAGAGCGGAAGCGGTGCATATCACTGATCAAGAAGCACTTAAAGCTGCCTACGATTTATCAAAAAGAGAAGGGATCATTCCTGCGTTAGAAACAGCACACGCTTTTGCGGCACTTGATAAAATTGAATATAAAAAATCAGACGTGATTGTGGTGAATTTATCCGGAAGAGGAGATAAAGATTTGAATACTTATATAAAACATTTGAATAATGAATAATGAATAATTTTTTAATTAAAAATTAATAATGTCCTTCTAACGTGTAAACATGAAAGAAGAGAAATTATTCAATAAAATGAAGAATGAAAAAATTAATAATTAATAATGCGCTTAATACGTAGAAAGTCCGAGCAGGTTAGCGGACATTATTCATTAAAAACACGAAAGAAGAGACCTGCCTTTGCCGGCTGCAGGTAGGCATTATTAATTCTTCATTAACTCATTTTTAATTTATTATCAACAAATCAACAACCAAAAAATGTCTCGTTTAGAAAATACATTTAGCAATAA
>CAZYAC010000163.1:0-4203 GCA_964645475.1 uncultured Saprospiraceae bacterium
GATACTAAGTTAAACATCTGTTTATATTTGTGCGGAACATTTCTCAGTCAGTCTGTCAAACAAAAATATAAACAATTCCGTAATGGGATGGTTGTTTGGTTATACTATTTGATGAAGTTCTTAAAAATCAAAAAAACGCAATAGGTTATAAAACAGTATAAAATGCTTTCACTCAATTTTAAAACGTATGGTCAGGGCAATCCGATCATCATTTTACACGGTCTCTTCGGCACACTGGACAATTGGCAAACGATCGCTCGTCAACTGTCCGAAGAATATCTGGTTTATCTAATAGATCAACGCAATCACGGTCGCTCACCACACACAGATGATTTTGATTATTCATTGCTAGCTGAAGATTTAAAAGATTTTATGGAAAATGAAGGGATGAGTCAAGCGACCATCATCGGTCACTCTATGGGTGGAAAAACAGCCATGCAATTTGCCATTAATTATCCAGAAATGGTCACATCACTCGTTGTCGTAGATATTGCGCCAAAAGCCTATAAAGGAGGTCATCAGGAAATTTTCGATGCTTTGCTGGCAATTGATTTGAAAAAAATAGAAAGTAGAAAAATGGCGGATGAACAATTAATGATCCCTATTCCGGATTATGGTGTACGCCAGTTTTTATTAAAAAATCTAACCCGTAATAAAGAAGGCGGTTACCGCTGGAAGATGAATCTACCTGCGATCTATAAAAACTACCAAAATATTTTAGCTAATATCTTACCTGACGAACCTTATACTGGATCTAGTTTGTTTATTCGTGGTGGCCGTTCGGGTTATATACAAGAAGAAGATGAATCGTTGATTAAAAGTATTTTTCCCGAAACTCAAGTTGTCACTATCTCCGAAGCAGGGCACTGGGTACACGCTGAAGCCCCGAAGGCATTGTTATCTGCATTTGAAAATTTCATGACTGGTGTAATTAAATAAAATGCAAGGAGCGTTAAAGATATTTACCCTGGCCCGCATTCCTGTTTATGTTCATTGGAGTTTTTCTCTACTGACTATTTTTCTGGTTTACTACGGCTGGTACGCTCAAATGGATCGTATTAGTTTTCTCATTTTCCTGATTTTATTCTTAGCCTTGTTCGTTTCTGTCATCTTGCACGAATATGGTCACGCGCTCACTGCCCGATACTTTGGAGTTAAAACAAAGGATATTATTCTACTCCCTATCGGAGGACTGGCAAGACTAGAAAAACTACCCAAAAAGCCACTACAGGAATTCGTCGTTGCTGCGGCTGGCCCAGCGGTCAATCTGTTTATCGCCTTCCTACTTGGAATCGTTTTGTGGATGGAGTACCATGGAGAAATAGGTAGAATCTTTTCTAGCCGTGGCACACTGATTTTACGGTGGCATCGTGTCATACCCATGTTATTTGTCTTGAATCTTTCTCTCGCATTCATGAATCTAATTCCGGCGTTCCCTCTAGACGGAGGTCGAATGTTCCGAGCAGCAATAGCTACTAAATTAGGTAGATTAAAAGCGACACAAATTGCCAGTTATGTTGGACAAGGATTGTCTATACTACTGGTAGGGTATGGAATCTATCGACAGGATTTTATGAGTATGGTAGTAGGTTTTTTCCTATTTTCTATGGCAAGAAAAGAATACCAACTATTAAAAACAGAAGACATTTTATCTAACCATGTGATCGATACTGCCTTGAAAAGGACTTTTCCAACAATTTATGCTGAAAACTCTTTGGCCGATTTTTTAGCCCCTTTGTCTGCTAACCATAAGGACGATTTATTGGTTTTAAAGAAATCCGACCATTCGTTTCATGGTATCTTATCTGCAGGAGTAATAAAAAAATTACAAAAAGAAAAAACCGATGATCTTTTGATTGGAGCTGTTTCTAAATCTAACTATCCTATCTTATCTCCCGAACAAAATCTTGCTGAGGGGCTTTCCATACTTCGCTCTGTCGATCTAGATTTCTTACCCGTTTTAAAGGATCAAAAATTTATCGGCGTGCTAGATTACGACAGTATCAATCTGTTCTTAAAAACTAAAACCAATTGATCCCATCAATACAAAATTGCGATCAGTATCAGAACGTTCCACTCGATTTAAGCCTTCCGATTCACTAAAAGAATATTCAAAGTATGGATTGGTAACATCCCGCAATCCATAACTTGCCGTAAGGCCTACAAATAAACCTTGACTGACATAGTAAGAAACACCCGCGTTGATGGCAAAATCTAATCCTCGATAAAGTTTTTCTTCTAATAATACTTCTGGTCTTCCATATACCCCGCCCAAAGGGCTTGAATCCGTCCATTGTGCATAAGCAGTTTCCTCGGTCAGTAATATTACCTGTTCTCCATCTACCGTTATTTCTTTAAAAAATTCTTCCTGAAAGCTGAGGATATTTTGAGTAAACTCCAAACCATCCTTACGATAATTATGGTTAATCAAAGAGGCTATTTCCACCGGCTCGTTATTTATATCGGAAATTCCTGAAAACACAAGGTCTCCCACTCCAGTAGAACCAGTCAAAACGGAAACACTAAATCCAGCGTTTAACTCAAATTTTCCGTATTTCAGGTATCCAGTTATGGGTAATTCCAGATATGAATTTGTGACCCGGTTAGAGATCGTCCGAGTTCCCAAAGCAGTAGCATATTCACCACTACGAGTGGTGGTAAAGATGTAAGTAGAAGGTCCTTCATAGCTGTAACGGGACCCTTTTTGGGTAAACATCAACTCCGCTTTAAAACCATAATGGTCCAATAGTTTAAAAACAACTCCTCCCGCCACGTGGAATCCGGTAAAAGTGGAAAAATCTTCCAAGTCACTACCATCTGTTCCTTTTTCGGAAGGACCTAAAAATCGAGGAGCGTTAAGTCCTACTCGAAAAGTAGAACCTATTTCCTGAGCCTGACTTACCAGACACATATTGCAAACTAAAAAAAGGAGTGTATAAAAGCGTAATTTCATTTTATGATTGATTTTCGAATAATTTGAGGGGCAAATATAGCCAGTAATCGGGAATAAACCGTTTTAAGTCCCTTATTAAAATAACGTTATTTCCTTTTTACTATTTTATTAAAAATAATGTCTGCTCTGATTTTTACAAAAAAGAGCATCTTTGCAAAAAAAGGAACCTGCTGTTATGTCTGGAAAGAACAAACTAAAAAAATTTGCTGATCTAAGCACCTTCCCCAACGTTTTTCAAAATCACGATATCCGTCAACCCGAATTGGTGGATTCTAATAATGAAAAAGTGGAAATGAAAGGAAATTGGAATACGAATTATTTTAAAAATGATCATCCTCTGATCCTTGAATTAGCTTGTGGAAAGGGAGAATACACCGTGGGTATGGCCCAACAGAACCCGGATATCAATTACTTAGGGGTCGACATCAAAGGTAATCGCATTTGGAAGGGCGCTACAGATGCTATGGACTTAGAACTGAAAAACGTCGCCTTCCTTCGTACACGAATTGAACAAATTGCCTTATTTGTCGCTCCAAATGAAGTGGACGAGATCTGGATCACCTTTGCCGATCCTTTTCTAAAAAAAGGAAAAGCCAACCGCCGCCTGACCTCACCACCATTTCTGGATCGTTATCGAAAAATTCTGAAACCTGGTGGATTGGTCCACTTAAAAACCGATGAAAAACGACTCTCCGATTTTACCTTAGAAGTTCTGGAAGCAGACCCAGCCACCAATTTGCTGTATTATAAGGAAGATATTTATAGTGAACCACTGGACTACCCAGAATTGGAAATAAAAACTTACTACGAGAAAATGCATCTCGAAAAAGGTAAAACGATTAAATATATTAGGTTTACAATTTAGGAAAGCAGTTCCTTTATTTCTTGGACCTTGTTTTTGCTAAGGCCAGAAAGTCTAGCAGTCTCGTTGACTGTTTTTCCTTGCTTTAAGCATTTAAGCGCTGATATGACTTGTTTAAAACCTTGATTGAATCCTTGGTTGAATCCTTCCTTGAATCCTATTTTAAAACCTTTTTCATATCCTCTTTTATAGAGCGCGTCCTTTTCTATGTCATACGTAATTGGCATATACCTGAGGTATTTTAAAAAAGTTGTTCTTTTATTTCTTTTACTTTCTTTTGAGGCAATTTGGTAAGCATCGATGTTTCCTTAATCGTTTTCCCTTCTTTTAAATACTTGATCGCTAATAGTGTTTGCTCATGGTTTTGATCAGAACCCTGTTCAATGCC
>CAZYAC010000163.1:4303-11289 GCA_964645475.1 uncultured Saprospiraceae bacterium
CCCTGTTCAATGCCTTTCAGAACTCCTTTTTTATAAAAACCATCTTTTTCTATGTCGTAAGTAATTGGCATATCCTCTATTATTTGCTGAAATAATTTTAGAATTAGGACAATCAAAATTAAGATCCGATAAAAATACCTTAGGAAGTTTGCTCCTTTATTTCTTTAATAGTCTTTTGAGTCAATCCAGAAAGTATTGCAATTTCTCTAATAGATTTTCCTTCTTTTAGATATTTAATAACTAGTAAGGTGTTCTGTCTTCCTTCAATGACTCCTTTTTTATAAAGACCGTCTTTTTCTATATCGTAAGTAATTGGCATATCCTCTATTATTTTTTCCGTTATATTTTCTAAATTACGAATTCTAGCTAAGATTAACAATTGTTCCAGATACTTTTTAAGATCCTTTTCTTGATTAGCAGTTTTTTTAATGTTGGTTAATACCAAGCGTAAAACCGCTTCCGTTTGGTCCTCCTTGAATTTAGTGAGCAGCGCCAACATAATTACTGAAGGTACCTGAGAAGAAAGAAAATCCTCAGGATTCATGTCATAAATACTAATTAAGTCAAAGCCGCGGAATGTTTCTTCTTCTCTCAATTGATTTCTCATCGTTGGCTTTCGCTTTCCTAAATAAATAACGACATGATGCATGGGAAGTTTATACTTTCGATGAAACAACCCATGATATTCCTGCATCCGTGACAACATCTCTGGATCGTTTTTATTTTGAAATTCAATATGTAACAAAAACACCCTTTTTTTATTAGTCTTTACTTTATAGAGAAAATCTGCTTCCCGCTCTGTAGTTTTTTGTACTTTTTCTGGTAGCGCTTCATAAGAAATTATTTTGACGGCCAACTTCTTTTCCACCAATGGCAAAAATAATTCTCGCGCATTTTCTTTAAAAATACGATCGTAAATATTACCACTCTTTTTATTCTTCATCTATTATTACTTTTTTCTCCTCTTAAAAAGAATTTTATTCTTATTTTTTTGTAGCCCGAAAATCCTTTACATTCAACTGCACGGAAGACTTCCCTCTCCAAGTATTTTTTTCGAGGGTATAACAAAGCTCAAAACTCCCAACGGGAAGCTCAAAAAATCGTTCTCCTAATCCAAAACCAATCCCAGCAATTACCTGCTCCTTATCTGGCGTTTTGACTGCAAGCTTTAAGTGGTTATTTTTCAAGATATAGGTTCCTCCCGCATCCACTAGATTTTTACTAACAAAAACGGGATTTCTATTGCTAGGACCAAACGGGGCCAGGCACTGCACTTGTTCCCAAAATTTTAGATTGATTTTTTCCGGTGGCAGTATCATTTCTACTGGAATAACTGGGGATTTTTGCAAGGGTTGAATCGATTGACTCACCATCTTTTCGAAAGCCAGTTGAAAGGATTTTAATTTCGTCCTTTTCAGCGTCAATCCCGCAGCAAACTGATGCCCTCCAAAATTTTCTAATAGATGGCTACAGGCCGCAATCCCCTCGTGAATATTATAAGTACTCACCGATCGGGCAGAACCGACTAATTTATCATCCTGTTCAGTTAATAAAATGACAGGACGATGAAATTTTTCCACCATCCTACTAGCCACAATTCCAATTACTCCTCGGTGCCAATTGGGCGAAAATAAAACGATACTATTCGCCGTAGCAAACTCCGGACTATCTTCCCACTGTTGGCGAGCCTCTGTCAAAATCTCTTGATCTAGCAATTTACGTTCTTCGTTCTTATACCTTAGAACACTGGCCTTTTGTTCTGCCAAGATGGAATCATTTTCCAATAATAAATCAACGGCCAACATCGCATCATCGAGGCGACCCGCAGCGTTTAATATCGGACCTACTCCAAATACTAAATCACTTACCGTCAGCTCATTTTCTTTTTTGCGCTGGTCTAAAATGCATTTTAATCCGGGTCGGACCTGGGTATTTATTTGTTCCAAACCAGCTCGTAAAAGGATTCGGTTTTCTCCCAACGCCGGAACGATATCACAGGCTGTTCCAATCGCTACAAGATCTAGTAAGGGATACCAGATCTTCGGATCTTCCTTTCGGAATTGCACAAATGCCTGAATTAATTTAAAACTCACACCAACCCCGCAAAGGCGAGTATCAGGATAAGAACAATCTTCCCGTAAAGGATCAAGTACCGCTACCGCCGCCGGTAAATTCACACCGGGTAGGTGATGATCACAAATAATACAATCGATATTTTTTTCATTCGCATAATCGACCGTATTAATGGCCTTAATACCGCAGTCCATCGCAATGATCAAATCTACTTTCTGTTCGGCGGCAAAATCAACTCCCACCATGGAAATGCCATACCCTTCACGATAACGATCAGGAATATAACAGGTGAGGTTATCCGTATAATTTTTTAAAAACTGATACATCATCGCCACAGAAGTCGTTCCATCCACATCGTAATCACCATATAAAAGAATATGATCGCCGTTTTGGATCGCAAAATCCAAGCGTTGGACCGCTTCGGTCATATCTTTCATATCAAAAGGATCATGCAAGCGGTCAAGGGTCGGAGATAGAAAATTTTTAGCTGCTGTTACCGTCCTAATTCCCCGATTGACAAGCATACGCGCCAAAAATGGGTCAATCTCTAATTGCCGAGATAAGGTTTCCTCCAAAAGGGGATGATTGGTTTGTTTTTTCCAACGTTTTTTCATTTTTTTCTACTATGATGCTCAAAGAATGAAAATTCCATAAAATAAAACTTAATTCTTTTGGGTTTTATAAAATAGGCGTGTAAAATCCAGTTTTCAAGATACTTAGCAGAAGTGCTGTACAACTGTTATATTTGCACATAGACAACATGAGACGATTTTTTTTGTTATACTTATTCTTCCCCGACTGACCGTTACAGTAGATACTCAATTTAATTCATTGTTAAGAACAATTTTGAATACCTGCTTATCTTAATTTTTTCAAATAATTTATCTTGGTAATAGTAAATCGTATGAACCGTATTTTACTTTTTATTTCTGTACTCCTTTTATGTAATATTCCTTTGACTGGGCAAATTATTGATGCCAATACCTTGATACTTGGTAAAATAAATAATCGGGTTTCTCTTGAAAAAGAGATTACCATTCAGCTCAATGTCAGGTATATGACGAGTGATACCGAAGAATACATTTCCAATATTTTAGAGGACGGAACTTTCGCTTTTGGGATCAATGTAAGAGAACCTCAATACGCTACACTTATCTACAGTCGGGAAAAAAAGCTGATTTATTTAGAACCCAATGACACCCTTGGAATAAATATCAATGGAGGTAGTTATCCCCGGAATGTGTTATTTGGTGAGCGTGGAGGTGGGAATAATACTTTTCTAGCCGAATATCTGAGAGAAAATCCAAAGGAACTCAATCAATTTAAAAAAGTACAATTCAGAAAAGAAATTTTTTGGTATTCCTCGCTACCAGACCAGGACAAGAATATGCGAAATACCACGCCAGAGGCTTTTGATGGAAAAATTAAAATGAAAAAAGACCGGGCTTTCGCCAAAATGGACTTCTACCGTAAAAATAATCCGAATAAATTGACGCGCAACTTTATCAATTTTATGGAAACAGAGTTTATGTACGATTGGGCCTACAATAAATTGATGTTTGGACATCTCTATAAAGGTCGTTATGGTCTACAGGATTCTTATTTTGAATTTCTGGATGAAATTCCACTTATCGGTGGATCAATTGGTAATCACTTATACCGAGATTACGTGTTAGCGGTAGTTAATTATCGTTATGAAAAAGCAGGAGACAAAACCGCTCCTTATGTAAAGCAATACGATTACGCTACCAATAATTTAATAGGTAATACCCAAGCTTTTGTCCAATCAGAGATGTTGTACAAAGCGTTTTTAGATAAAGAGTTGGACAGTATCCTAGGACGATATTGGTCCTTTATAGACAACACAGAACATCTAGATTACGAAGCAAAAGTGAATTATGCTTACCAAAAGGCTACTCGTTACGCAGAAGGATCTCCAGCACCGGATTTCACCTTGCAAGACATCGATCAAAATTCGATTCAACTGGCTCAATATGGTGGCAAAGTCGTTTATCTGAATTTCTGGGCTAGTTGGTGTCGGCCCTGTATGAAGAAGATGTCCAACCTCAAGCCATTTGTCAAGGATATGGAAAATCAGGGCATTGTCATTCTCAACGTTTCGCTTGACCGTAATGCCGAAGACTGGCAAAAAACCGTCAGAAAAATGGGATTTGGGGGCATTCATGTCATGGCAGATGGAGATATTGATTCTGAGATTGCTCAAAAATATGAAGTTAGAATACTGCCTCAATATTATATTGTAAATAAGAATGGTAGTTTTGCTCAACGTCCTCCCAAAAACGATCTGACAAGCATTCGTAGTACGCTCGCCGAACTAAGTCGTTAGAGATAACTCCTTGATCAAATTTGATTAAATTTTTCTTAAAAACAGCTCCATCCTAGAATTTGGCGTGGGGTTTGGCTATTTTATAGGTTGAGTAGACTTTATGCTTGAATTTCTTGTAAAATATCCAGATAAAATTGGAAAAATAGCCAATTGTTTTTGAATAGAGTCTCGTATTAAATCCAACGAAATGATCAGAAAGACTACCTTAATTTTCTTTTATATAAGCATATTTTGCCTTGGCCTAAACGCACAATCTAGCGTAGAGATGGAAGCCACAACCGAAATGCCCTATTTTTCAGGTTGCGAAGCATATGCTGATTATTCTGATGAGAAAAGAAATTGCTCTAACCGAGCATTGATTGACTTTATTGCTCGTAATCTGAATTATCCGGAACAGGCGCAAGCAGATGATATTGAAGGAACGGTATATGTCCGTTTTTCGGTATCAGCATATGGAAAAGTCACCAATGCTAAGGTGCTGAATCAAATCGGAGGTGGTTGCGATGAAGAAGCGCTACGCGTAGTAAATATGTTCCCTTCTTGGGATCCTGCTCAAACCAATATGAAACCGGTTGCCGTTGAAATGGATCTACCAGTTCTATTCGCCTTAAAATCAGTGGAACCTATATTTTCTGAACGACATACGATTCATTGGGGTACGTTGGCTGCCAAGCGGACTACTCGAACCGATTTGTTAAATAATGTAAGAGATGAAGTAATTGTCAGAGATGAATTTGGCAACGACTTAGACATCAGCAGCCTAGTAATTGCATATCAACGAAATCGTGCTTTTAATGAAGCCGAGAGTACAGGCGCCATTAATAATAATATGATAAAAATATTGAAGAAAGCCAAAGCGGGAGGCGAAATACTCGTTACAGCCACTATTGTAGAAGATGGAGAGTTTGTGGAAGTAGCCCGATTGTATGAAATCGTAGAGTAATCGTGGGACAGTTCATTTTAAGTGTTTCATAATAGTTTTAAACTTCAAAAACAAATTCAACTGCAATCGCAAATTTGACAACTAGGCATTTATTATGGGATTGATCCTCAAAAATATAAAGACGCTTTTTTGCATTAGCGTGAAATTTGAGGTTGAAATTGAAGTTAAAAAACACAGAATTTAAAACAGTTTCGTGATCACTATAACTCCATTAGATAATAACTATCACAACTACCATGACCAGTATTTCCCAAAGAGCAGGTCAGCGGTAAGAATCCCGCTTTTTCATAAAGCTTTCTAGCAGCTTTCATATGTAGTAAGGTTTCCAAATAGCATTTTTTAAACCCTACTTCCTTCGCAGCGACCAGCGACATTTCAAGCATTTTTCGTCCCAAACCTTTCCCTCTTGCTTCTTGAAGAAAATACATTTTTCGCAATTCACAAGTGTCCGGATTACCGCCAGTTAAAGGAGCAAAGCCACCACAACCTAAAATTTTTTCTTCATTTCCAACGACTACATACATCGCAGACTGGTTTCCTTGATACGCTTCGTACATCTGATCGACTTCGGAATCTTCTATTGAAAATCCCTCCCCAATGGCCCCAAAGGAAGTCATCACTATACGTATAATTTTTGCCACTTCAGGATTATCTGCTTTTCGAATAGGTCGAATAATGAAATCGGACATATTTAACATATTTAAAAAACCCACGCTTATCCGAAAATAAACGTGGGTTTTATTCTTCAAATTAAAAGGTCTTATCTATTTCTGAATAAGTTACCTAGCGTCTTCATACCCATTCCTGCAATATCATCCATAACGCTACCGTCACCATCGCGATCCAGTAATTTACCTAGTAGGCCCATTTCCTGACGCTGGTTGGTGGCAGATTTTACAGAACGGCTAAGCATATCAGATAAACCACTTTGGTCCATATTGTTCTGACGCTTTTGCTTTCCTAGCATTCCTAAAACGATAGGTGCTAACATAGTCATTAGATTTCCGGTCTTATCACCAGCCAATCCACTCATCTTGCTGATGGCATCAATCGCATTTCCTTGGTTGCCTCCTAAAACATGTTTTAGTATACCTGCACCATTAGCAGCACGATTGTTTGTTAAATTTCCACCCAAAAGATCTCCTATATTATCTAGGATGCTTCCATCGTGATCTGAATCCAAAGCGTTAGCCAAAGCGCTAGCTCCATCAGGAGATGCTGCATTTTTAGCTAAAGCTGCGGTTAACATAGAAATAATACCACTCGTGGCTACTTCAGTTTGTTCTTTTTCTCCACCAATTTGATTACTCAATTGGTCAAGTACATTACCAGAAAGCTGGCTTTGTAATAGGTCAATTAAATCCATAATTTTTTTCTTTTAAAATGTTTGAGCTGAAGCAGAAATATCAGTATCAGCTGTTAAATGATTAGGTAAGTACAAAATTTGATCAAATCAAAAATCATGTTCCTACACTTAATCTTGACTTGATAATGTGACTGAGGTAACAAATATAGGCGAAATATCTCATTTTTAACCTGTTTAAAGGGAGTTTACAAGCATTCTAGGCAGCTAATTTCTAAATTTCCTTATCTTTGAGAGAGAACTTATTCTAACATACTATT
>CAZYAC010000164.1:0-4152 GCA_964645475.1 uncultured Saprospiraceae bacterium
AATAAAATAGAAGAGATATGAAATTTTTTGTAAACAACTTATCTATGTTGCTGGCAGCCAGTTTAGTCTTTTTAATGGCAAGTGCTTGCACGGGGCAGAAAAAAGCAGTTAAGGATATCAATATTGATCCTTACATTACTTTTGAACAACAGCGAGTGGATTTCGGTAACGTGAAATCTGGAGAGCGTCCGGAGTTTACTTATAAATTTAAAAACACGGGATCAGAGCCAGTTACCATTGAATTAATTTCTGGTTGCGATTGTACGCAGTTTATCGACACTCCAGACGGTAAAACTTTTTTGCCTGGAGAAGAAGGAAGCTTTAAAATAATTTTTAAAAGTGATACAGAAGAAGAGCGGGGAAAACTGGAAAAAACCATTGATATTCTATTAGAAAATACGGATCCTAAAACAGGCTACCAGATTATCAAAGAAGTTTTTTATGAATTGGTACTCTCCGACTGATTTAAACAAACTCTTAGCCTAATAAACCTTTATGGAAGAAATCTCTGTCTTTAACCAAATACTAGCGTCTGCGCTAGGAATGGGCTGGCTACAATGGCTGGCCTTTATTTTTGGGATTATTTATGTGATTCTGGCTGCCCGTGAGCATGTTTGGTGCTGGCCGATAGGATTGATTAGTGTGGTCATCGCTTTTTTTGTTTACGCCGATCCTGAAATCAGATTATACAGTGATGCTATTTTACAGATTTTCTATGCGATTATGTCCCTCTACGGGTGGTGGTCCTGGACTCGGAATATAGAAGCAGAAGCAAATCCGGTTTTAGACGCTCCGTCCGTGGAGAAACTAGTGATTCACAAATGGCCCCTCAAGCGACATCTTATCTTATTTGTAGTTGGACTAGTCTTAGCTGGAATCTGGGGGAGAATTTGGTTAGAATTTGGTGCTGCGCTCCCTTATATTGATGCCACAACAACTATCTTTTCGCTGATTGCTACTTATATGGTTACTCAAAAAATTCTAGAAAATTGGCTGTACTGGATCGTAATTGACGTGGTTTGCATCTTTGTCTATCTCCATCGAGGACTTTATCTCTTTGCCATTATGTTTCTAATTTACGCCGTTGTCGCCGTTATCGGCTACTATAATTGGCGGAAGGAATATCAAGAGAATGTATCTATAGCTTCTCTTTGAGCAAAAAAGAACCCTGGACTACCGAAGTAAAACCAGGGCTCTGACATCCACTCTCTCATATAAATACTAAAGTCTTAAGTAAAATTGGTTACCCGCTACTTTTATTTTTTATTTGATACTCACCACAATTCTATTTAAGTCAGTGCTAAATTGTCTTAAAAGGTTGCTTTTGAGTTTAATATTTGTATTGTAAGGAAACTTATAAGTTTGAAACGTTTGGGTATTTCCTCTGCTTAAGAAAGGTTTCCTGTACTGTTGTTTTTTCTGGATGGCAATATAATTCTATTTTCTTATTATTTGCAAAAACAATATGTATTTATATCAGATAACAATAGAATTAGTTGACAAACGTCGATTTAGCGTACACATTTGACTTTTTCCAAGAAAATTTGCGGAATATTATTTTTTATAGTAACTTTGTTTTTCAAAGTACTTTAAAAATAAAATTAATCCATATGGAATATTTATCTGTTTTTTCAGAACGTAAAACCTTTCTTTTTAGAATGGGTATTGCCTTTTTACTGGTTTCGTTGGTCAGTTTTGGTTATGGCGACTGGCTAATAGAAACCAATCGTATAGCAAGAGATAATTCGGTATTAGGCTTTTTTATCAGCTATGGTTGTTTTTTTGCTTTTATGTTGGGTATGCTTAATACTAAACTGGAGAATCAGCCTAAATCCGTAAAATTTTCAGATTTAGATTTGAATATCCTCTTACTTGTTTTAGGAAATATCAGTGCATATTCGCTCAATCGGGTAATCCCAGTTTTTCATGAGTCTACTCCCTGGCTGACTATTTATCTGTTGATCCTTAACATTGCTATGTTAATTTTTGTTTTTCGTAAGAAAAAAACACCGGATGTATTTAATCATCTCTTGGTAGCAGTCATTGCCTCTGGTGTATTATTTAATATTTATCAGACAATCTATATATTACCATTCTTCGGTTTTACGGCCATGTCTTTTTGGTTTTTTGGAATTTCATTGCATACATTTATCCCGCTCTGGTATATTTTTACTACGGTTAAAATTTTAAAAAAATATCGAAAAATTTCTGATCTATATCAGTACGGAATTATTACAGGCATCTGTATTCCAGCTTTAATGACGATGGGGTTTGCTTTTCAGTTCTATCAAGTTAACGAATCTTTCCGGGAAGCATACGCGGAGGAACAATCACCTTTTGCCAATCTTGATTTTCCAGCTTGGGTTAATGCCAGTAAAGATATCTCTAATGGTTGGATGACAGAGCGGGTTCTTAAAAGTGGAATCTATTATTCAGTACTTAATGACAATCATTTTCGCTTTGGTATGGACGGATTGAGTATGAACGGTATTCGTACCAAACACGATCCAATGGTCTTGGTGGGTGCCTTTATCAGTGGTCGATTAAATATTAATCGAAAAGAAAGAATTCGATTATTGAAAACGATGTATAACGAACGTCACGCCGTAGCACCGAGATTGTGGAGGGGCGATGATCTTACGACAACTGATATTGAAACCAACGTACAGATTTTTGCAGACTACCGACTCGCATACACCGAAAAAAATATTACCATCAAAAACGAAAATAAAAATGCTTGGTGGGGACGACAACAAGAAGCTATTTATTCTTTTTATTTACCCGAAGGGTCAGTCGTTACCTCGGCTTCTTTATGGATTGAAGGAGAAGAACAAAAAGCCTTGTTAACTACTAGAGCAAGAGCCGATAGCGCTTATCAAACGATTGTCGGACGCGAACGAAGAGATCCACTGCTCTTGCATTGGCAGGAAGGCAATCGAATTTCCGTTCGGGTTTTTCCCTGTACGGCAAAAGAAGCACGTAAATTTAAAATTGGAGTTACGAGTCCGCTCACCTATCAAGATAATAAATTGACTTACCAAAACATTGATTTTGCGGGTCCAGATTGGACAGCTGCGAATGAAATTATCCGAGTAAAAGGGGAAACCGAGTTAACGAATTTTTCTGCACCACGTGGATTTTCTGATCTTGGAGATCACTGGGTATACGATGGTCAATACCGTTCCGATTGGTCCATTGATTTTGAAGCACCTAAGCTAAATAATAATACTTTTGTTTTTGCAGACCAATCCGTACGATTGGAAGCATACAAAGAGGAATTAAAAAGTTTTCAGCCGAAAAAAATCTATCTTGATTTGCACAAAGGGTGGAGCAATTCAACCTTAAATAAGATCTTGGATGCTACCAAAGACCAAGAGGTATATGTCTTTACAAATAGTTTGCAACGCTTAACCACAGATAATAAAAAACGGTTGGTCAAACAGTTATTAAAAAATAACTATAGCTTGTTTCCATTTTATGAATTGCCCGACCGAGAAGATGTTTTGGTGATTACCCACAGCGGTGCATTAACACCTGCTATGGACGATTTAAAAGGCACCTCGTTTTATAAAAAATCTGCTACCGATCTATCGGAACGAGACTATCCGCCGAGTGTTTTTCACTTAGGTGATGATCCATCTCCTTATTTAAAAACCTTGCGAGAATTACGACTCTTAGATTATTATGAAGGAGCAAAATCTAATTTGTTAAATCATTTGGAAAAAAATACTTTTCCAGTGAATGGAGAAGGCGAAAATTATGTACTCCTACGACCTTCTAAAGTACTACTTGTCAAAGGAGGGAGTGATCAAAAATCCACGGTTAACACGCCAGATCATCTATGGAGAATGTATGCTTATAATAATGTGATGCGAAAAATGGGGAAAGATTATTTTAGAAAAGACCAGGATCAACAGCGCCATATTGCAGAAGCGGAAGCAGCCTACGTAGTCACCCCAATATCTAGTTTAGTCACCTTAGAAACTCAAAAAGATTACGATCGTTTTGATATTAAAAAATCTCAAAAGACCTTAGGTAATGCAAGTATCGTTTCAGGAGGTGCTGTCCCAGAACCCTACGAATGGATGTTGATAATTCTTGGGTTAATGGTAGCTGTTTGGTTGTTTCTATTTAAGGGAAGAGTTTGATTAA
>CAZYAC010000164.1:4252-11176 GCA_964645475.1 uncultured Saprospiraceae bacterium
AAAGTCCATATTATTCTTTGAAAATCCATTTTCTTGCATTGCTAGCAGGATTAGTGGTTGCTGGTATTTTTCTGTTTTTTCAATGGGATAATTTTCCAGGTAGTGCTGCTTTGTATTTAGGCGTTTTATTTTTTCCTTATTTGATTCAAAATCATTCATCGTCAACAGATCGATTGTTGTTGTCTGTTTTCATGGGAATGTTTCTCTTGTTATTTTTTTCCAGTAGTACGCTTTATTACATTACGACTTGCTTTGTAATTTTATGGTTAATCGAAAGTTCAGTTGGCAAACAAAACCCACTTCCTTTTTTATTGTTGTTGGTGATCGCTCCGATTTTTAGATATCTGGTGCATATCTGGAGTTTTCCAATTCGGATAAAAATGAGTGCGTTGGTGGCTTGGTCCTTGCGCCAAGTCGGAATGGATGTTACGGCCGTGGGCAATTCCATTTTTGTAAATCAAATAGTCTATGAAGTAGAGCCGGCATGTATTGGTATAAAAATGACAGGGACCTCGTTGGTTTGTTGTTTATTGATACTCGGATATTTTGTGAAGGAGCGGCAATTACGACTGACTTGGACTAAGGCCATATTTTCGTTATTGATCGGATTTATTTTAACCTTATTTGCTAATTATATTCGCTTGCTTGGATTAGTAGTTTTCGATATTCCTCCTGATAACCTTTTGCATCCGTTAATAGGGATTCTCAGTTTGATTGTTTATGTATTAATTCCTTTCTTTTTTTGGTGGAACTGGCGTCAGCCCAAAACCACTATTATTTCTGATGAAAAAATATTTAATCAAGAAACAGCCAAAAATCCAATGGCCCGTGCTCCACGTCGGCTCTTACTAATGGGAATAACTATTATAGGTTTGTTGATTACAGGAAACCAATTTGGGAATGAAAAAACGCAGCTTCCTATTGTTCAACATCCTTGGACTTCCTTGGAAGGATTCACCGAAACACCTACAACCTACGGAGTCTTGGAATTAAGACGTGCTAATCAAATCATCTATATCAAGCCGCCCTCAGGACCTTTTCAGGGCGCTCATGATCCTCGTATTTGCTGGCAGGGTAGTGGATTTGTTTTTAAAAAAATAAAAAAGGAAAATGTTGAAGGAATAGAAGTCTATACAGCAGAGATAACTCGTGAAGATCTCACCCTACAAACGGCCTGGTGGTATGACAATGGTCAATCACAGACTACGGAAGAGTGGAACTGGCGATGGCGATCTCTTTTTTACGGAGAAAGGTATCATTTAATCAATATCAGCGTACTTAATCAGGAGGCAGAAACACTGCAGGACTTGATTATGGAAGTCAGGCGATGCACAAATCATCAAAACATAGATTGACCCCAAAAAGTGTTTGTTTCTCCTACTAAAATCAATATTAATTTGCCTGATTGTCTAAACAGGAATATGATTTAATATCATAATTATTTAGAATGAGTCTAAATAGTGTTAAGGCTTCAAATACCCGATTCACAACGCTGAAATATCGTAAATCCTTTATATCTTTGCGTAAATTTTCTGGAACCTAAAAGCAACTAATATTAATAATATTATCGGTATCCTTGGGTTACCATTTCTTCTACACTAAAAATTGCCAATTTTGAAAAACGGAATAAGCAAACTCGCATTCCTGCTCTTTTTTACCACCCTTTCATTTCAAGCTAATGCCCAAACTGCGGGAGAAGGATCTACCTATCTCTATACTGCCTTGATTGCCGTAGTCGCTATTTTAATTCTTGGAGTTGTACTGCAAGTAGCGGATAGTTTGATGCGCATCGAAGCGAAAAATATGGGAGTAGATCAGGATAACACCAACTTCTCTTTGATTCCTTCTTGGTCGGATGTTTTTAAACCGAAAACACCTGATTTTGCCCAAGATAACCACTTCGTCAATCTACGGAAAGGACATGATATCAAATTGGAAGGAGGAGCAAAAAAAGAAATGCTATCTAGTGCTGCTACCACCTTTGCGGTCAAGCCAACTAGTTTCGTTGGGATGTCGCCTATTCCTAAGGTAGAAGTAGAAGTGGGAGCCGAAGTAAAAGCGGGAGATGTTTTATTTTTTGATAAAAAGCGACCAAAGGTCAAATACGTTGCTCCAGTTAGTGGAGAAGTAGTGGCGATCAACCGAGGTGAAAAACGTTCTATTTCGGAGGTAGTGATCCTAGCAGATAAAGATCAAACAAGCTTCCGAAGCTATAATATTCCAGACATCAATACTCCTCGCGAAGAATTGGTGGACTTTTTACTAGAAAGTGGTGTATGGCCAATGATTCGACAACGTCCTTATAATGTGGTAGCTGATCCATTAGATATTCCAAAAGCAATTTTTATTTCTACGTTCGATAGTGCACCAAATGCTCCTGACCTAAATTTTGTGGTTGCCGGTAAAGAAGCAGCTTTTCAAAAAGGACTGGATCTACTCGGAAAACTAACCGAAGGTGCAGTACATTTGGGCCTCGATGCTCGAGGAGAAGAAGCACCATCTGCTGTTTTTACCCAAGCTACTGGCGTAGAAAAAACATATTATAATGGACCACACCCTTCAGGTAATGTAGGTATTCAAATTCATCATACCAATCCAATTTCTGCTAACGAGCGAGTATGGACGCTAGGTGTTCAGGATGTGATTACAATTGGTCGATTGTTTTTAGAAGGACGATACGACGCCGAGCGAATGATAGCGATTACTGGAGCGGAGCTAGAAAAAACAGGCTATGTGAAAACATACCTCGGAGCGAATTTGGAAAATATGGTTAAAGGTAATTTAAAGAACGACCATGTACGTGTAGTTTCTGGAGATGTACTTTCTGGAGAAGCAGTATCGGTTAATGGTCATCTCGGTTTTTACGATGATCAAGTAACGGTATTAGAAGAAGGCGACAAGTATGAAATGTTTGGCTGGTTATTGCCTTTGTCCCCTCGACCTACCGTTTCTAAGACGTATCCTAATTTCCTCTTCCCTAACTATAAGTTTACACCGGATACCAATACCCACGGAGAAAAACGTGCTTTCGTAGTAACCGGACAATATGAAAAAGTATTGCCGATGGATGTTTATCCACAGCAATTAATGAAAGCCATTCTTGTAAATGATTATGAACGGATGGAAGGATTGGGAATTTACGAACTAAGCGAAGAGGATGTAGCTCTTTGTGAGTTTGTTTGTACCTCCAAACAACCCGTCCAAAGTATTCTGCGCCGAGGACTTGATATGATGCGTGAGCAAGGATAAAAAATTGAAAATTATTTTCGTTTAAAACGATTACAAATACTAAATATGGGTTTATTAGATTTTGTCAAAAAGATTGAGCCGGATAAGAAAAATAGTCCATTCTTACATACCCTGTACGATGGATTCTTTACCTTTTTATATTCACCGGATCACGTCACTAAGGGTGGAACACACATCAAAGACGGAATGGATTTGAAGCGGACGATGGTGATGGTGGTGATAGCGATGCAATTATGCTACCTTTTTGGTTCTTATAATATTGGTCACCAACACTTTGTAGCATTGGGACAGCACGTAGGTTTTATTGAAGGATTTCACCTCAAATTGGCCTATGGTTTGATGCAGCTTATTCCAATTTTTATTGTTACCCATGTTGTTGGACTAGGGATTGAATTTTATTATGCCTACAAAAAAGGACATGCCATTGAAGAAGGATTTCTTGTTTCGGGTGCGTTGATTCCATTGATTATGCCACCAGACATTTCTCTTTGGATATTGGCATTGGCGGTTGCTTTTGCGGTATGGATTGGTAAAGAAGCATTTGGTGGAACAGGTATGAATATATTGAACATTGCCTTATTGGCTCGAGTATTTATTTTCTTTGCTTATCCTACGACCATCTCTGGTGATGAAGTATGGGTGGCTGGTTTGGCCAAAGATGCGGACGGTATCTGGGCGGCTAGTTATAACTGGTTTCACACTGGACTTTTTAATGGTTTATTTGAATGGATGGGATGGGATACCTTTAAACCCGGATTGGCGATGGCCGATGGGTATACCGCTGCAACTCCATTAAGTTTAGCTTTCCAAGGTGGTTGGGAAAACGTAACTTCTGTTTACTCACCATCACAAATGTGGTGGGGCGCAATTCCAGGTTCTATAGGAGAAACCTGTAAACCATTTATTATCATTGGAGCCATTATGTTATTAGCCTCTGGAATCGGTAGCTGGAGAATCATGTTAAGCGTAGTAATCGGAGCTGCATTTACAGGTTGGTTGATGAATATGTGGGGCGCCACGCCATTTATGGAAGTACCGTGGATGTATCAATTCTCAATGGGATCTTTATTATTTGCTTTGGTATTTATGGCGACTGATCCGGTCACGGCCACTTCCACTAATACCGGTAAATGGATTTATGGTTTCTTGATTGGAATGGTGGGAATGATTGTACGGGTACTGAATCCTGCTTATCCTGAAGGATGGATGTTGGCGATTATATTTATGAACGTTTTTGCACCACTGATCGATTTCTATGTATTCGAAGCTAATGTTCGTCGTCGTGCCAATAGAAAAACAGTTGTGAAACGTGTAGAATCGGAAGAAGCGACTCCGACTCATGCACACTAAAATAAATAGCAAGTAGCTGAGAATTTTTTAAAATTCGAATAAAAATTATCATTTAAATAAATAATCGATGGATAGTACTAGTAATGTAATTCGATTCGTAGTAATAATGACCGCAGGTGTAGCTTTAACATTGGCCCTGCTATCTACTTCGTGGAAAGGACAAATCAAAATAAACGAAGCGGTCTTTAATAAACGCGCTATTTTGGGTGCCGTAAGTGATTACTTGGCAGAAGACCCAAAGGTGATGTTGGATGGTGAAATAGAAGACCTTTTTGCTTCCAGAGTAGAGCAAATCGCGCTTGATATGAGTGGTGCTGTTTTAACCGAAGCAGATATCATTGAGTCAGGTTATAAAGGCGGAAAGCCCGAAAATATTGACTTAGCTAAGGAAAAGAAGAAGCCAGAGGAAGAGCGAATTTTTCCTTTATACGTTTTTAATGGTGATAAAGGAAAAAGTTTTATCCTCTCTGTTCGGGGTAATGGACTCTGGGATGAAATCTGGGGAAATATTGCTTTGGAAGAAGATCTGAATACTATTGTCGGTGCTACTTTCGACCACAAAGGAGAAACACCAGGACTAGGTGCGGAGATTAAGGACAATCCTACTTTTCCAAGCCGCTTTAAGGGTAAGAAAATTTTTAATGAAGCAGGAGTCTACACTTCTGTAGATGTTGTGAAAATTGGTGGTACTGCTGGTAACCCTTATGCAGTAGATGGTATTTCAGGAGCTACGGTGACGGCGGATGGTGTATCAGAAATGCTGGAAAGAGGCATCAAATATTACCTGCCTTATCTAAACAAACAGGCAGCGGCTAAAAAGACGAAAGGATAGAAATAAAGACAAGGACTTTTTAGAGCATTCAAAAAATTGATAAAAATTAATCTATTATAAAAATGGCTGAAACAACTGCAACGACAACCGAAGTAACGGTAAAAGAAAAAGAGCCTTTATTCGGAAAAGCGGAAAAGAAATTATTGCTGGATCCATTAGGGGATACCAACCCAATCACCATTCAGGTACTTGGTATCTGTTCTGCCTTGGCAGTAACCTCTTTGGTTTATCCATCGGTGGTCATGGCCATTGCGGTGGTCTTTGTCTGTGGCTTTTCCAGTTTATTTACTTCTCTGGTGCGAAATAAAATTCCTAAGCAAGTTCGAATGATTGTCCAATTGGTCATCATTGCAACCTTGGTAACTATCGTAGAACTTACTTTGAAGCGATTTAATTATCCAATCTATAAGCAGCTTTCCGTTTATATCGGTTTGATCATTACCAACTGTATCGTAATGGGACGACTGGAAGCATACGCTATGGCCAACCGCCCGTGGAGAGCTTTTGTAGATGGTCTGGGTAACGGAGTAGGGTATGGAGTAATCCTGATTATTGTCGCAGTTATCCGTGAAGTTTTTGGTAAAGGAACTTTATTTGCCGGTAGCCCAATTCAAATTAATATCATTGGAGCTAGTAACGCTGAAGTTGGATACTTAATCAATACGGCCGCCGAAAGTGGTATCGGTTCTTTATTCGCAGGATATACCAATAATAATTTAATGGTACTGCCCGCCGCGGCGATGTTTATCATTGGAGTTTTGATTTGGATACAGCGTTCTTATCGACCTACGCTCGTTGACGTTTCGTAAAGAAAGCTTCTTATTAAAAAATAAAACATTCACCAGCTAGTTGTGAAATACGATTGGCTCATAGTTTAATAAAATGGAATTATTCAATATTTTTATCAAAGCCGCCTTTATCGAAAACCTCGTGTTGGCGTACTTTCTTGGAATGTGTTCTTACTTGGCCGTTTCTAAAACGGTTACTACGGCTTTCGGTCTTGGACTGGCGGTAATTTTCGTACTTGGTATCACTATGCCTATCAACTGGATCATTAGCGAATGGCTACTGAGTGAAAATGGAGTCTTTGGAATGGACCTCACCTTCTTGCGATTTATCCTCTTTATTGCCGTAATTGCCTCTATGGTACAATTGGTAGAGATGGTCATTGAAAAAGTCTCTCCAGCCTTATATACTTCTTTAGGTATTTTCTTACCATTGATTACTGTAAACTGTGCCATCCTTGGTGGTTCATTATTTATGGTTGCCCGTGAGTACAATTTTTCGGAGTCTATCGCTTTTGGATTAGGCGGAGGATTTGGTTGGTTCTTAGCGATCATTGCGATTGCTGCGATTCGTGAAAAAATCAGATACTCTAATGTACCACCCGCATTACGTGGATTGGGAATGGCATTCATCCTGACTGGGTTGATGGGAATTGCTTTTATGTCTTTGATGGGAATTGATCCTTCAGCATTAACCGCTGGAAAGTA
>CAZYAC010000165.1:0-11064 GCA_964645475.1 uncultured Saprospiraceae bacterium
TGATTCTACTCATTCATCGAACCAGAAGAACAACCATTCGTGGTTTTCAGTAAATACTGAGCAACCAATTCTTGCGGTAAGTAGATATGGAATAATTTCTTAAAAGTAGGGATTTATTTTATTTTTCTACAATCTCAAATCAAAAATTTATATATTTGTTCCACGTGAGAAAACCAATTCTATATTAAATTGATTTTTGGGTTAACATCTCAAAATTTTCTCCTACCGCACTTATTCCAAAGTTTCAATTACTAGAACATCCTTCACCAAACATTTCTGATGAAAAAAAACGACCGCCAATTTCTTTTTTTAGGAAAAAAATCCTTTGGTTTATTAATGGTCCTGCTGATTAGCTCGGCATTAATGCTAAATTATAGTTGTAAAACAACCAAAAAAGTAATAACACCTGTTTCAACCGATGATGGAATTATCACTTTTAATTTCCTCCAACTAAATGATGTTTATGAAATTGCGCCACTGGAAGGAGGCAAAGTTGGTGGAATGGCCCGGGTAGCAACCTTACGAAAAAGACTCACCAATGAAAATCCAAATACGCTTACAGTGTTGGCTGGTGATTTTCTTTCTCCTTCCTTGATTGGTACGATCAAAAAGGATGGTAAACGGATTAAAGGGGCACAAATGATAGAGGTAATGAATGCTACTGGAATTGATTTAGTGACCTTCGGTAATCATGAATTCGATATCAAAGAACAAGAATTGCAGGATCGGATTAATGAATCGGAATTTACTTGGTTGGGAACCAGTGTGCGTCGTATCAATACAAAGACCGGTAAAGTATCCAAATTCTATCAAGAGACGGACTCTACTGTTAATTACGTCCCAGATACTTGGACTTGGGAGATTTCCGATGAAGATGGCACCTCCATTCGAGTTGGTTTTTTTGGTGCTACCTTAGATATGAATCAAGTAAAGTATGTGAAATATTTGGACGTAACGAATACTTGCCTTGAGGCAGTACAAACCCTTTCTATGCAAACAGACGTTGTTATCGGACTTACACATTTAAATGTAGCTGAAGACTTGGAATTAGCGGCAAAACTTCCACAAGTTCCATTACTCATGGGAGGACACGATCATCATCATATCCGGGAGACCGTTGGACCTACCTTAGTCACAAAAGCAGATGCTAATGCAAAAACCGCTTATGTGCACACACTCACCTACAATAAAAAAACGCGTGAAACAAAGGTCTCTTCAAAACTTATTGACATTAATGATCAATTGCATTCTGATGAAGAAGTAAAAACTATCGTCGATAAATGGAAAAGAATTATGGATGATAATATTACGAAAGTAGTAGATCAACCTTACGCAGAAATCTACTATTCAAAAGTTCCGCTCGATGCAAGAGAATCCGTTAATAGAAGTGAACAAACCAACGTTGGTCGGATGATTAACGAGGCAATGATGAAGGTAGCAAAACGGGAAGTCGATCTAAGTTTTTTCAATAGCGGTTCGATCAGAATTGATGATAAGCTAGAAGGTGTGATAACTGCAGTTGATGTATTTAAAATACTACCTTTCGGTGGACAACTCGTAGAAATTGATATCAAAGGTGATTTATTAATTAAGGTATTAAACGAAAGCAAATCTCGGGTTGGTCAAGGTGCCTACCTCCAACGAAAGAAAGTTTTTTATAGCGATAAAAAGAAAGATTGGATGGTCAATGGTGAACCGATTGATCCGACAAAAGAATATCATGCCATTACAACAGATTTTTTACTAAAAGGAATTGATCTAAAAACCTTGCATATCAATGATCCAGGAATCACCAAAATTTATAGACCTGATCCAGATGATCGAACCGACCTTCGGAACAATGTAATCCTCACTTTCATTGACTACTTAGTTAATTTACCTAGTGAGCGAGATTAATGTCAATGGTCGTATCCTGAATTCCAAAGAAGTCTTCGCTGGAAAGGACCATCGAGGACTTAAATATGGAGATGGTTTATTCGAATCCATTCGAATGCTTGATGGTAAAATGCCGCTGTTGCCCGATCATATGCGAAGGCTCTATCGTGGCTTGCAATTATTGAAAATTAAAAAACCTAAGTACTTTACCACCGCTTTTTTTCGTAAAGAAATTCAAAAAATTACCCGCTCAGAAAAAAACACTCGAATCCGAATCACCATATTCAGGGCATCTGGTGGCCTATACACTCCTACTAACAACCATCCCTTTTATCTCATTGAATATCAACCAATTAAAAGCAATAATTGGGAGTGGTCAAAGAAGGGTTTAAAAATAAAAGTCTGCCCAACCGTCCAACTTCCTATCACTACTTGGTCTGGATTAAAAACCACGAATTCCCTACCCTATATTCTTGCTGGTTTATGGAAGCAGGAACAAAAAATAGATGATTGTATTTTATTAAATCAACTTGGTTTCGTCGCAGAAGCAAGTAGTTCCAACCTATTTTATTTTCAAGAAAACCGACTCCTTACTCCTACTGATCAGTCTGGCGCCATTCAAGGAGTCATGCGTCATAACGTGATTAAATTGGCAAAGATAAATGGTATTGAAGTAATTAAAAAAGAAATTTTACCAGCAGAATTATTAACCGCTGAGGAAGTTTTTTTAACGAATGCAGTACAGGGAATTCGATGGGTAAAAGAGATCGACGGAGTCAAATTTAAAAATAAAATGACCAAGGAAATTTTTGTTGAGTTATTTAATTAAAAAATTCAACAATGGTCAAATTTCGGTGTTAGAAAACCATGGAAAAAAATCATGAAAAACCATGGATGGGAATCGTGCTCAAAATCGCCGCTGTTTATAATATTATCTGGGGTCTTTGGGTAGGTTTGTTACCCAACCATTTTTTTGAATTGACTGGTATGGCATTGCCGATTCATTCAACCATTTGGCAAGGCATGGGAATGGTAATCGGGGTCTATGGAATTGGATATTGGCTGGCAAGTTATGCACCGATTCGACATTGGCCCATCGTCTTTGTAGGATTTTTGGGGAAAATATTTGGACCTGCTGGTTTCGTATTGAATTATTTTTCAGGAAAAATTCCTGGTGCATTTGGTTATATGCTGATTACCAATGATCTTATTTGGTGGATTCCTTTTATAGGAATTTTATTAGCAGTACATCGTTCGGGATGGGTGTTAAGATGATAGGGCGCGAACGGCATTCATTACTTTTTCTAGATCAGGATTTTCTTCCCTTGCACATAAATCCATTAAAAATTCATCTTGTCGACGGCCTCTGGCCATAGCGTCGGAATATGGCAATTTCGGTTGAAAAGTAACTAGGGAGTATTTAGAATAATAATCTGGAAATTGATTTTCTAATTGTCGTTCTAAATTACGCTTCTTGATAAAAACAGGATCATTCGTTTTATCTTGCATTTCGTGAAAATTATCAAGTGCCAAATCTCCAATAGCATTGGCATTCTCGATTCGAGCTGCCTGAAATTCTGTAAAAATCTTATCCCAATTTCCTTCGTTGGCTCCTAAAATATCATCGAACACCCGAACGTCCTCAAAAGAAGCATTCATCCCTTGTCCATAAAAAGGAACAATGGCATGAGCGGCATCACCCATGACAAGGGTCCGACCATAAGCTTGCCACGGTGAACAACGGATGGTTCCGATTGTCCCAGTTGGATTATTAAAGAAGTCCTCTAGATAAGTTGGGGTATGCGGAACTAAGGTTGGAAAAAATTTCTCAAAAAATACGGCGACTTTTTCTTTCGATGTTAATTTATCTAAACCGTATTCACCACCATAAGGATGAAACATGGTGACGGTAAAACTCCCATCTAAATTTGGCAAAGCAATGATCATAAACTCATCCCGCGGCCAGATATGTAGCGCATTTTTTTCAATTCGGTAGGTTCCATTTGGTCCTGGAGGTATCGTTAATTCTTTATAGCCATGTTCCAGAAATGATTGCTCGTAATTAAACCGAAGTTTGGTCGTTTGTGCCATCATACTCCGACGAACAGCACTACCCGCTCCGTCAGTTCCAATTACAACCGTACCTTCGTCTATAATATTTTCACCAGTAGATAGATTGATTAAATTAGCGCTTCCAGCATCCAAGTTAACACCAGAACATTTATGATTAAAAGTGATTTTTACGTGATCCATTTTGTCTGCTTCATTAAGCAAGGCCATATTCAAACCGCTCCGAGAAACGGAGTTGATAAAATCTTCAGATCGACCACTGTAAGGGGAAAGAAAACGTTCTCCAGCCAGCGTGTGGATTTGTCGCCCACGCATTGGAATACAATATGCTCGAATGGAATCGGCTAAACCAGCCTGTTCTAAAGCCATCAATCCACGATCAGAAAGTGCCAAGTTAATCGACCGACCCGCTTCCACTCCCTCTTTCCTCATATCTCCTCGCTTTTCGTATAGCTGTACATTATAGCCTCTTTGTCCCAACCGTATGGCTAGTAAAGTTCCACAAAGTCCAGCACCTATGATGATTATTTTTTGCATGATTTATTCTGTGATTTATTGACCATAAATGTACAATAAGTTTTGGTGGAATCGGAGTTGAAAGAACAATACTGAACCGCTTTTACGCTAGTTTGACGGTTCAATCAACAAACATATTTATTATAGTTTGATGGAAAGAATCTACTTCTCTTTTCCGCTTGGACTAAATCGATTAAGACTAACGGAGGCGTCAATGGCGTCTCCGTTAATTAATTGTCTTGCCATCGCAGCTGCCCAAAATGGTCCAAGTGAAGCTCCTTTAGTTCCTAAACCATTGAATATCAGTAAATTGGGGTTTTCAGGATGAATACCTAGTACTGGCCTTCGATCTTTAATGGTTGGACGTATCGCTGCTAAATGATCAATGACTTTGTAAGGTACTTTGACCTCTTCTTCTATTTTTTCCATCAATTCGGTCTTGCCTTTTTCTGATGGTTCGCCATCTTCAAATTTCCATTCATAGGTTGCACCTACCCAAAAACGGTCTGCTCCCAACGGCACAAAGGTCAACTTACTTTTATAAATTTCAGGTAAGGCAACGTTTGGAATTTCTAAAATAATCACTTCTCCTTTTGCCAATACCATCGGTACAAAATCAAACCAAGGATTCTTTAGAATCTGATGTCCTTCACAAAAAATAATTTTCTTGGCAGAACAATTTTTATAAATAACTTGATTTTTTTCAATTCTTAAAGCTGTATAATCAAAACGATCAATTTCTAGGATTTTCTGATCAAGAAAATACTTTTTCCAAGCATTAATGAAAGCCGGTAAATCTACTCGAAAAGTTTGTTGAATTACGCCTCTGGCAAGTATTGGCTTCATACCTACAGGACTACCAGGTATTAAATTTGGAGAAAGATAATCGATGTTATCTTCATATCCCGAGCGAATGGCCCAGAGATTTTCTTCAGATGGTTCGGTAAGGGCACGGTGAATTGGCGTATGCCATAAAAACCGTTTTCCTAAGAATTTTTCTTGTTTTTCGTAAGTTGAAATGGCGAAGGGTAAGAGTTCATCAATCATCCAAGATTTTACAAAGCGGCGTCCAGTAATCGGATTTACAATACCAGCTGCAATAGCGGATGCGGCGCCTTGATGATCTGCATCAAGAATGCAGATAGATTTCCCTGCGGCCAATAATTCGGCAGACAAAAGGGTACCTGCCAAGCCCTGACCTACAATTAAAAAATCAACCTCATTCATAAATTTGCTAGTGTTTCTCGATCACTTTTTTTCAATTTTGCTACCACCAAATCATAAGAATGATCAATCATTCTCACCAATAATTCATGGTCCAAGCCGTCCTCAAATTCAACGGTATTCCAATGCTTTTTGCTCATGTGATAACCTGGTTGAATTTGGTAGTAACTTTCTCTTAATTCCTCCGCCCAATCAGGATCACATTTAAGATTGACTGCAAAAGTTTCTCTACTCAAACCAGTCAAAGCGAACATTTTACCCATGACTTTAAAAACTAAGGTTACTTCATCAAAAGGAAAGGTTTCCTCTACTCCTTTTTTTGCTAAACAATATTCGCGGAAGACTTCAATATGCATGATTTATTTTTTATTAAGTTATCCAAAAAACAATAAAACCAAAGTAAGCAAGACTCCCGCTAAAGAAAACCATATTCCTTTTTTAAAAACATCTGTACCAGGCATAAACATCCAGAACGCAGAGATAACAAAAAAGAGCAAGGAAGCTCCAAAAAATATATTAAGAAAGAAAAACGGATGGTTTGTGTTGGCTTTATGTAAATGGGTCATTTTGTCAAGTATGTAAGGTAACTCTTTTTTAGTGTATTTCGCCATTCCCGTTTCGGTATTATAAGTTCCATTTTTGAAATGAAAAATATTTCCTACTTCTTTTTCAACACGTAATCTTTTGATTTTGAGCGCTGGGCCCAATTGCCGCTCTGTAAGATTTGGCTTAACTTGTTTTTCTATTTTAATTTCATTTTTTAAAAAATCGGTATTCCGAAAAATAAGTATCATTCCACTAATAGCATAAATAGCCATAATTCCGGCAAGGAAAAATCCTAAATATCGATGGATTACGCGAAATTTATTATTGGTCGATCTAGTGCTCATTTTTAAATTTACTTTTGGGCTTTTTTTAATGACGTTTTCTACCGGAAAATTCCATTGCTTCTCCTTTCCCAAATCCATAACTAAATCCAAAAATAATAAAGCGTCCTCGAATTCCATAGTTGTATAAATAGAAGTCTGGTTGATCCGTTATACTTTCTCGGAAACGAGATGCAAAAACATCACGGACGCTCATGCTAAGTACCCCTCTACCGTTTAAGAATTTTTTACGAAGCCCCAAATCCGCAAACAAATTAGCAGAATTTACGCTTTGAACTGTTTGCTCAGATGAACGATACTGTCCCGTTACTTCAAAGTCAATTTTTGCAGGAAGCTTGATCTTTGTGTTTAGTTTCGCACTCCATTGATCACTGGAAAAATCAAAAACATTTTCTTCAAATGTTCCACTTCTGGAAAAATAATTATAATTCAAATCTCCATTAAAGGTTAATTTTTTATTGACCGTATATTTTAGGTTTAATTCCACACCAGTGGTATTATTCGTTCCCAAATTAACAGGTTGGAAAATGCTTCTTACTTCGTCTTCTTCTAAAATAGAAATTCTTTCGATCGTCTCTGTGGTATAGCGATGGTAGACGCCAAAATTAGCGGTGATCTTTCCTAGCAAATAGATACTAGTAATCTCGTAAGAATCGGTAAACTCTGGTCGTAGGTCAGGATTCCCTTTCCGGATATTGAAGTTATTTCGAATATTGAAAAATGGATTAAGATCCCACAGTCTAGGACGGAAAATACGACGTGAATATCCCGCTTGTAAAGATACTTTTTCGTTGATCTTATAAGAGGTGTGTACCGTAGGAAATAGATTTGTGAAATTTTGCGAATCAGCTTGATTGGTCGTAGCCAGCAACGTTTCCAAATCTGTATTCTCCAATCGGAGCCCTAATTTTAATCCCCACTTATTGCTTTCATAAGCCCCCGTTGCATAGACGCCCAGTACATTTTGGTTATATTCAAACACATTGGTAAAATCTGGATTCTTTATCCAAAACCCATCTTCAAAATCTGTAACTTCAAAATCATTACTTACTTCGTTCAAAACATACTGCAATCCAGTTTCCAAGGTAAATCCACTGTCAAATGGCTTGTTGTAATCTAATTTAAAGGTGGTTTTTATATCTTTAAAGTTTGTCCGAGTCCTTTGTTCATCATCTCGGTCTGTTCCTTGAATTGTTTTGTCAAAGAACTCCGAAGATTGATCTTTGGCAAACAAATTTCCTAAGGCACTGAATAATAATGTATGCTCTTTATGATCCTTAAAATCTTTTTTATACTGAAGCTCGTATCGATATTTGGGATTTGTAGCCTCGGTCACTTCCGTACGGCTCCATTTATCTACCGCTTGCCCAGTGGGATTTTGAAAAGTAAAATTAGTTTCAGAAGGTTGATCTTCAACTTCATAAGCAAAACTTCCAGATAAGGTTATCACGTTGAATTTATTGATATGATAATCCGTACCTAAAATAACGTTGTAAAACAATTCATTCCGATCTTCAAAACCGTTAGAAAGTACCGAAGTGTTGGATACTAAATTCCGGTTAATATTTTCCGTGTCTCGAGGTCGTACCCGGTAACCAACTCCGACCTGGCTAAATAAATTAAATTTTTCGGTTCGACGATTCAGGCTCAATCCAAAACTATGATTATGGGGAATTCCTGTATTTATGGTAAAAGAACCATTGACTCCTTTCCGTTCTTCTTTTTTCAAAATAATATTGATAATTCCACTAGTGCCTTCTGCTTCATATTTAGCGGAAGGGTTGGTAATTACTTCTACACTCTGAATCATATCAGCTGTGATCGTTCCGAGTGCGCCATCACTTGCGATTACGGATGGTTTCCCATTAATTAAAATTTGTACACCTTGGCTTCCACGTAGACTAATTTCACCTTCAATATTCACATTGACCGATGGAACATTATTCAAAACCTCTAGAGCACTTGCCCCAGTGGTACTGAGATCCTTTCCGACATTAAAAACCCTTTTATCTAATTTAAATTCTGTTTGCGAACGTTCGGCTCGGACTTCTACCTCGTCGAGCATTTCACTATCTTCTGAAAGCGAAACTGAACCTAAATTTACTTTTCGATCCGAAATGGTAAAGTCAGTTATCTTTTTTGGTGCATAACCAATAAAAGTGATTTCAATATAAAATTCTTTGGTTTTAGTCATCACCAGAAAGTCACCCTTTTCATCCGTCGTGGTTCCTGCCACAGGTGTTCCACTGGTTTTATCAGCGATCATCACCGTGGCAAATTCGACTGGTTGGTTGTCTCCTGCGGTGACGGTTCCTGTGATTTGAACACCCTTAGGTTGAGCAAATAAGGAAATGCTAAGAGCATTTAACAATATAACAAGTATAAAATTTTTCATGATAACAGGCACTAGCTTAATAATATATTTATTAATAAACTCCAAAACTCTAGAGTCGTTAACAAAGTTAAGCATTTCTACTATCCATACCTAACTTATTCGGTATTCTAAAAAGGGTAAAATTATAGGAACCTTTTCTCATTTTCACTGTTCTAAAACCAATCACCTTTTCATCCTTGATCTTTTCTAAAAATATAATAATGAAGTACCTGTTCCTTTTAATATTCCCTCTTTTATTAGTCGCTTGCCAGAATAAAGAGATGGATAAGTCCAATACCACTGAAAATGGTTATGCTCTTCAAACGGTCATTGAAAATAATGACTTTAACGATTATTGGTATGCCGGTAAAGCTGAAATAACCAGTTATGAATTAGAGCAATCTCGTTATGGAGAAATCCATCGCGGAAAAGGTGCTTTTATCTTTGTTACCGAACCTTTTTCTAAAAACAAACAGGTCAAATTGGATTATCCTGATGCCAATCCAAAGGACAAAGTTTCTGTTTTAAAAATGAATGCTACACGGAAATTTAATACTGGGATCTATCCATATTCTACAATGCAATCTGTCTTTACTCCGGTAAAATTCAAAGATCATCCATCTACCCTAAAAGTCGCCACCGCCTCCCAAGAATGGTGTGGTCATACTTTTGAACAGTTGAATTTTAAGAATAATCATTATGATCATCAATTATTTTCTTACTTTGAATCAGAAGGTGATGCAAGTAATAAACTGGAAAAAGCTTGGCTGGAAGATGAACTATTTAATAGAATTAGAATTCAACCAGATGCCTTACCAAAAGGAAATATCAAAATAATCCCTAGCACTATTTTTTCACGATTTAAGCATGTCTCCTTAAAAGTCGAAAATGCAATCGCGACGCTGGAAAATGGAACGACGGAAGGAGAAATGCGGTATAAAATTAAATTTCCAAATTTAGGAAGAACTTTGACTATCTATTTTCAAAAGGAATTTCCTTACCTCATCGAATCTTGGGAAGAAGCCTTAGTCAGCAAGCCCAATTTGGTTACCCGAGCAACTCGGATTAAAACGATAAAATTAGATTATTGGAATAAAAATGGAACCGTGGATTTAAAGTATCGTAAGGAATTGGGAATAGAGTAATGGATATGCAATTATATTCCTTCCATTTCTAATAACTCAGATACCGTTTTAAAAACAAAACCTTTAGTCTTAAGTCCTCGAATAATTGGATCAAGAGATTGAAGAGAAGCTTCTCGCCCATCATTCATCGGGTGCAATAAAATAATGGACCCATTGGTGGTTCTATCAATAACAAAATTGGAAAGTTTGGTTGCATCCTGATTTAATTCAGGGTCGCCTTCTGGAGAAACATCCCAAATGATGGTTTTGCGGTTGTTTAGTTTTAAATAAAGTGGCAACATAAATATTTTCTTTCCATAGGGAGGCCTAAAATGAATATCTCCTTTATACCCCGCCTTTCTAAGAAGAACATCCGTTGGTTCAATTTCCGCTCGAATAGTCTCGTAGGATTTTAGACTTAAAACCTGATGTGTAAAACTATGGTTCCCTACTTCGTGTCCTTGACTTACAATTTTAGAAATATCGTCTGGACGTTTTTCCATTAGGTTACCGATTGGGAAAAAAGTGGCTTTGACATCATGGGACTTAAGGATAGCTAAGACCGTATCAACCTTTTCGTTGGGACCGTCATCTAAGGTGAGGGCAACTACTTTTTGGTCCGTTTCGACCCGCGCATATATTTCGCCAAATAATTGAATCGTTCTAGCTCGGTTAAGCCAGTAAACACTAAATGCTCCAAGAAATAAAAGGAAGGAAAGCGCAATAAGTTTTTTCAACAGGTAAATTTTATATTTCAAGAGACTCGTAAAAATAATATTTTTTTTTGTTGAAAAGAGAAGGCCCAAGGAATTTTCATCCTTAGGCCGCTCTACCTTTTTGCTAGTAGGTGTTGAAGTTGTTTTTAAATAACTTCATAAAAAATAGTTAGCACTGCAATATTTTAATTTAAAATAACTTTTCCACTTACCGAATGACCAGCTAAGGTTTGTATTTGATAAATATAAGTTCCAGCTGATAGACCATTTCTTGAAAG
>CAZYAC010000166.1:0-11002 GCA_964645475.1 uncultured Saprospiraceae bacterium
CGAGCAACACCCGCTTTTTGAACCAGAGAAATTAGCGATTTTATCTTTTTTGGAAAATTTGTTTGAACTTCAGGATCACGACGGCCCGGCGGAATATTGAGGATCAACAGATCAACATTTAGAAAAGCTTCAAGGGATTCTCCTTCTGGTCCGGAAGGTAAAAGTTGAATTAAAAATGGATTAATTCCATCAGTAGCTAAAGCATCCAATTTATTCGCAGAAGTGGTAGAAGCGTTGACGCTGTAGCCGTCTTCCACTAATTTTTTTGCCAACGGCCAGCCTAGCCAGCCCGCTCCTAAGATGGCAATTTTATTCAAAGACATATTCGTAGCATCCAATATCTGGGTTTTCCATATCACGCATTACCCCATCCAAATCCAGTGGTAAATCAGGATTAAATATGCCACGCTCTTCAGCAATAGAAAGCGTATCTAGATGAAAATCTTCTTCATTCGCATCAAAAAACAACGCATCACTCCGATCGTAGGAAATACAATTTTCACAATCTGTCAAGAAGTTAGGATACTGATCTGCCATTAATATTTCATCCACTCTAACAATGGAATTTTTAAAACTATAGTTAAAGTCTGTATCCTCAATTTCTATTAAACTAATTTCATCATTACCTGATCCTACCAAAATGCAATTTTCGATATTCGCATTGATAGGGTTTCTCAAAATATTGGAACACTCAGGAAAATCAGTACACAATAGATTGCTTAAACTCAGTGCCGAAGCAGCCTGATCACCATTACTAATCACGGTACAATTTTTCAAATTCATATTTCCGCCATAAGTCGCTCGTACCGCCGTTGCCGAATTATTATACAACAAACAATTACTAGCTTCGATGGTAGCGTGAATCCCAAATAAGCCATGGGATGCGGTATTAAAAATCTTACTATTATCAATTGCCAAAGTACCTGCGGAATCCACTGCAACTCCTAATGAACTATTTTTAATATTTACATGACTGAACTTATTGTTTTCACTACCAGCACCCAAAACAATTCCAAACCATTGTCCAGGTATATCCGCAAAACCTTCCTCCAATCGATCACCTTGGATCGTGACTGGATCTTCCAACGTTCCATTTATTTCTATTCGTCCACTCCCCGTAGTTATGATTCGTCCATCATTAAAAAATTGCAGCATATCTTCTTCATCCACAAAAGATTCTAAACCACCGTGTACAAAAATATCTGTACCAGGCGCAATGATTAAATTACAATTATCAACGATCATGATTCCAAATATTACATAAGGTTTTGGATCGTCCCAAATGATATCTCCGCCATTACAATCAAGCACAGCAATTCCGCCATTATTAAATCGGTTGGGAATATAGTTGGCATTTTGCCCCCAAGCTTCTAAGACTACTCGTTGAGCATTTCCATTGGTTAGAAAGCTTAACTCCTCCTGAATAACGTAAGGGCTACTCGAAATATCCGCATCCGGATCTACGGTTACTTCTGCAAAAATGTAAATACTATCATTGGGAGGAATTTGGACATTGGTCGCATCACCGGGTAGGCCATCCACATTAATTCGAAATTTTGACTGATTACCTCTCGCCAGCTTAATTTCTGAGATTTCAATGGTTCTATCAAGGCTGTTATATAGTTTAACCGAACGTGTCGCGGATCCCTGAGCAGTAAAAACTGTATCAAAGCGCAAGGTATCCACCGAAAAACCTAGCGTGGCATCACTGCCTGAATAAATTTCCATTTCAGGAACACAACTGTGAAAAAGAATGGCAAAAACGACGATAGAAAAGAAAAGTATTTTTTTCATATTTAAAAAAATCAAGGCCTTTTGAGTATTTTGATATGAATATGGGACAAATCTGTCTACTTTTGGTAGAAATTCTGCCATTGATTGATTGGTTAATGGCTAACTAGCTAATAGAAAAATCTATTTTCCCTAATTCATCATATGCACTCTTTCAATATTATTAAGACTATTAAAACGAAATTTATTAGCTGAGATTGCAAAAATAAGCTTTGTTGGTATACTTTACTCTAAAATGGCCAGCGAGTTACGTTTTAAGGACGACCATATGCTCGTTAAAATTTCAAAGAATGTACTCATAAAGACAATAGTATCAATGAATTAATCATACCTTTGAGGTCTTATTCTCGCTATTGAATATTTTGTTGTTAAGGCACCTCCTTGCGTATTACGACCTCTCTGAGATCTGAATTATGGGGCTGTAAGCCAAGTTTAATATACGGTGATCTCTAATAGTCAAATATATTAATCAAATGACTTGTAATTAATGAGTTCGGTAAAGATAGACGTAGTTATTCCTGCTTTTAATGAAGAGAACTCCATTAATCGGGTATTACAGGATATTCCTGCCGACTTGGTAAGAGAAGTAGTCGTATGTAATAACGCGAGTACAGATCAAACCGCTGAAGTTGCCAAAGCCAATGGTGCTACCCTAGTACACCAACCTATTCGTGGCTATGGTAATGCTTGCCTCAAAGGACTGGAACATATTGCCAATAATCCAATTCCACCGGATATCGTGGTTTTTTTGGATGCTGATTATTCAGATTATCCTGAAGAGATGCACCAATTAGTCGCACCGATTCTAAAAGATGGAATGGATATGGTCATTGGCTCGCGGGCACTTGGAGAGATGGAATCAGGATCTATGACGCCTCAACAAGTATTTGGAAACTGGCTAGCGACAAACTTAATTCGTTTTTTCTATCAATACGAATTTACTGATTTAGGGCCTTTCCGGGCTATTCGTTATAATCAACTATTAGCCATTGATATGCAGGATAAAACCTATGGTTGGACCGTTGAAATGCAAGTAAAAGCTGCTAAGATGAAAATGAAATGCACCGAAATTCCGGTTACCTATCGTAAGCGAATTGGGTTTTCAAAAGTATCAGGAACTGTAAAAGGAACTATCTTGGCCGGACATAAAATTTTGTGGACTATATTTAAACTATTATAAAAATGATCGTACTCAGCTATATACTCTTTGCGGTTTACTGCGTGGCGCTCACCTACATCACTTGCTTTTGTTTCTTACAATTTCATTTATTGTATTTCTATCAGAAGCATCATTTTCAGGAAGCTAGAAATCCTTCTCCGCAACCAGAAGAGTTACCAAAAGACCTTCCTTTTATAACAATACAACTACCTGTTTTCAACGAACAATATGTAGTAGAGCGACTGGTAGATCAGATTGTCAAACTAGATTATCCAAAAGATAAATTTGAAATTCATTTACTGGATGATTCGACAGACGAAACCATAGAAATCAGTCGCAAAAAAGTAGCCGAATACAAAGCCAAAGGGTTTAATATCGAATTGATTCACCGGACCGATCGTTCGGGCTATAAAGCAGGCGCACTCAAGGAGGCGATGCACCGTGCTAAGGGTAATTTTATCGCAATTTTTGACGCGGACTTTTTACCTCGCACCGATTTTTTAAAAGCCACCGTTCCGCACTTTAATAATCCAAAGATTGGATTGGTGCAAACGCGTTGGGAACATATCAATGAGAGCTATTCCGTGTTGACTCGTTTACAAGCCATGCAATTGAATGTACATTTTACGGTAGAGCAACAAGGGCGAAAGGCTGGTAATTGTCTCCTCCAATTTAATGGAACGGCAGGAGTCTGGCGACGCAGCTGTATTGAAGATGCAGGTGGTTGGGAAGCAGATACGCTGACCGAAGATCTCGATCTAAGTTACCGCGCCCAACTCAAAGGCTGGGATATATCTTACCTTGAAAAATTTGGCTCTCCAGCAGAATTGCCTGCTGAGATGAACGGTCTAAAATCTCAACAATTCCGCTGGATGAAAGGCGGCGCAGAGAATGCACGTAAATTATTACCCACTATCTGGAAGTCAGATATTTCAACCCGAAAAAAATTACACGCCACTGGACATCTAATGGGCAGTGGTGTTTTTATCTGTATTTTTATTTCAGCCATTATTAGCGTGCCTCTCGTTTCAGTGTTACAATTCATGGGACTTGATTTCCGTTTTATGGGCATCTTCTTACTTGGCTTACCAGCCATTCTAGCGGTATATTATGTGGCAAACGTACAAGCTGAATTGGAAAAGCAACCATTTCTAAAAAAGCTAGTCAAATTTATTTTTCTATTTCCCGTTTTCTTGGCACTATCCATGGGCCTTTCACTCCACAATACCATCGCCGTTATTCAGGGATATTTGGGAAAACAATCGCCTTTTGTTCGTACGCCAAAATTTAATATTAAGAACATCAAAGACAGTTTTAAGAAGCAAAAATATTTAGGTCGTAAAATTTCTTGGACTACCCTCTTCGAAGGCTTCCTCTCTTTATATTTTCTCGGTGGATTGCTATGGGGATTATACATTGACCAAAATGCTTTTCTAATTTTCCATGCCATGTTAATGGTTGGATTTGGTACTATCTGTTTTTACTCTGTTCGTCATGTCAGCTTCAAATAAAATACCTCATCTTTTAGCGGGTAGTATTTTTCTGGTGATGATTGCTTTTTTGGGCTATTATCCGCAGCAGCAGGATTTTGCGTTACTGATGCCTAGTTTTCTAATAGCGTTTGGGGGTTATTATTTTTTTTGTACAAAATTAGCGACCCAACAAAGCTTACCTTTTTGGTTAGGAGTAGCGGTCCTGGCTCGCGCCATTCTCCTCTTTTCTTTACCAAATTTATCAGATGATCTTTATCGTTTTATTTGGGACGGAAGATTACTCAACCAAGGAATTAATCCGTTTGAGCAATTACCGGGCTATTATTTGTTAGTAGGAAATGAAGTCGCAGGTATCTCTAAAGCTTTATTTGACCAACTCAATTCTCCTGAATATTTTACGATTTACCCTCCGGTTTGTCAGGCGATTTTTGCGTTTAGTACTTGGTTGTTTCCGAACAGTGTTTTAGGAACCGTGGTTACAATGAAAGCCTTTTTTCTATTCTTTGAAGTGGGTACATTATTTCTAGGATGTCGTTTACTAGATCATTTTAATTTAGATAGAAAACAAATTCTCTGGTACGCACTCAATCCGCTTATCATCTTAGAACTGACGGGGAATCTACATTTCGAAGCACTCATGGTCTTTTTCCTAACGGCGGCCATTTATTTTTACGTAAAATCAAATTTAAAATTATCGGGTATTGCGATGGGATTCGCGATTGCGACCAAGTTATTACCCTTGATGTTTCTACCCTTTTTTATTCGTCGATTGGGACGGAAAAAAGCGATCATTTATTTTGTCGTTATCGGCATCACGGTGGTAGCTTTATTTGCGCCTTTATTCAATTCTGTTTTCTTTTCCAATATTGGTTCTAGTATCGGCTTATATTTTCAGCGTTTTGAATTTAATGGGAGTATCTATTATTTCCTCCGTTGGTTGGGCTTAGTAATTTCGGGTCATAATTTGATACAGGTGCTAGGTCCATTATTGGGACTCTTTGTATTTTTTAAAATAGTTTCCCGTGCTCATAAAGAAACCGATTTATCTACCTTAGAATTAATTCGGCAAATGCTTTTCGCATTGACCTTGTTTTTGTTTTGTACGACGACCGTAATGCCTTGGTATTTGAGTGGGTTGATTTTGTTTTCTATTTTTACGGGGCATCGTTATCCGATGGTCTGGTCATTGATGATTTTGGGGACTTATATTAATTATAGTTATCCGGTGTTTGAGGAAAATTTGTGGGTGGTGGCGTTGGAGTATGCGGTGGTGGGATTTTTTGTGTGGCGAGAGCGGGAGTTGTTCCTTTAAAAATGATACCCCACATTAAAATTCACAGAAAATCGATTCACATCATTAAAAGCGAAAAATATTCTATCCGCTATAAAAAAATACTCTGTGGATAATCCAACAAAAATATTTTTCCTTATTTCCTCAGCTCCTTTTGGATAATACCGAAATCCTAGGTTACCACTGAAATTATTTTTTGTGATTGAAAAATCAAGATCCTGTTCAGATGGGCCAGTTGGTGTTAGGATTTTGGCAGCTATTTTTCCATTAAAATTATGTTGGTATTTTGCCCCTAGCAAAAAAGAGATTTTAGAAGCTAGCTTAATATCTAAAAATATTGGTACTCCTAGATTGAAAGAACGAATACTGCTAGATTGAGCCGTACTACCTATTTGTCCGGTCCCACCTCTTAGCTCTCTGTCATGATCTTCTCCATAATTTGTCAAACCAAATTCAAATCCAAGGTTGAGTCCCAAATTTTCTGACAATTTATAGCGAACCCCCGAGCGCAAGTTACCACCAATTTTTATTGCGCTACCAAAATCTTCTTTAGGGAAAACTGGATGATCAGAAATAAGGATATTTGTTATACTGGCTTCACCGCTAAGAAAGAAGCTGAAATTGGTATTTTGAGCACTTATGGTGAAAACACAGGTAGAGAAAAGTAGTAAAAAAAGAGATTTCATCGTATAAGTATTAAGAAAAATAATTAGTTAACATTTAGTTCTTTATTTTTTTTAAGAAAGAATATCTTAATCGAAATCCTAACCCTTGTCTTTTAGAACCTCCCTCGATTCTATCATCTAAGATAATCTCGAAAGCAAAATTCTTTAATTCAACTCCCAAACCTATTTCATATCCAAGCGTGAAAGATCGAGAACTATTACTAGTTAGGAGTACTGGATCGGAACTAATTGTTTCATCAACAATATCACCTTCAAGGTTTTCTATATTAGTTGATAAATAACTAAATTTATCTTGTTGAAAAAGTAATATAAATGGTTTTGCCGCTATCAAAAAGTATAGTTTGGGATCAGAAATATAGTCAAAGCGAAGGGTTAACGGAAACATTAATTGACCTTTTCTTCGATCAAATCCTATTTGATCTTTAAAAATCAAACTATCCTGATTTTGTCCCAGATTACTAATTCTCTCTAAAGTTACCTTATTCACATGTTTATAAAAAAACCGAACTCCGGCTGATGCCCGCACTCTATTGGTTAAATTTCTTTCATAAAATCCTCCCAACCTTAAGCCATATCCTTGCGGAGAAAAGTAATTAATATTCCCACCTCTATCTCTTTGACTCAATAAATCGTATTGAGCCTCTATTCCAAATCTATAAAGCGTTGAGTTCTCTTGTCCAAATAAGACAAGAGAAAAGTGAAATAAAATTATACACAAGAAAATTTTAATCATCGTCTTTATTTTTAAAGTAGCAAAAGATCAATACGACATTCTATTATTAATGATAATTAATTTACAACCCAACCTATTGCAAAAAACAACCTTTTATTTTCTTAAAACTTACTCTTTTTAGAAAACTTCTATTTTGATCAATTCCCTTCGGCATAACTCCATTTATCAACAGAACCCGTAAATATCTTTTCCTCATCCATTCCTCCATCTGAACAGTAAAAACCACCATCAGGATCACAGGGAAAGCCCCAGCCACAATTACCAAATTTTTGCGTAGTACAACTTCTGACCCTAAGTATCCATACATACGTATCATCTGGATGATACTGATAACAATCAGGGTTTTCTGGATTATTACAAGCAATACCTCCATCATCAACTCTTACACACAACCTTTCTTCACCTATGTTATTAGCTGGGCCATTACTTCCTGTAGGAGCACAATCATAGCCATAACCACCATTACATCCACTACTAGTCCCATCGCCACATCTCACCACCCCATCCCACTGAACTTCACGACCAGTCAATCCGAAAGTGGCATCATCTGGAAGAGGATCCGATTTTTTTTCAAAAACCACAGCACCATTTTGGGCATATATCGTTAACTTTGCCCAGTAAATACTCGAACCTTCGTATTCTTGTTCACCCGAACAGTCATTGTCAGAGTCAGGAAACGAATGAAAATAGGGTCTAAAAACTCGATTTGCAGGAAAGGAGTTATAAGGGTCTAAGTATAAAGGAGTCCAAATTGCCCACGGTTTTGAGAAAATATTTTCATTAACTTCATCTAACCAGCCCTCTTTAGAGCAAAGTGTCATATCTTCTCCTATTAAGCAAACATCATCTAATGACGAAAAATCAAAGTCAATATAATAATAAGGTTGGATATCTCCAAGTTCTCTTGAGCGATCAACTTCGATCTCATAAGTTAAGGAGTTGTTCGTACTAGAAATAAATGTTCCTTCATCTATAAAATTATCATTTCTGGCGTCCAACGCAAAGATTCTCTCAACTACATTTGGAGTAACTCCAAAATCAAAGTTAATTGTAACAGTGTATGTTGATAAACACAAAGTATGAATTCCATCAATCACAACATCAAAATCATCCCCCCCAACCGTCACTGTTCTAGTATCTTCACATCCATCAGGGGCTACATAGGTTAAAGTATAATCTCTATCAAAAGCCCCAGTAACCAATTCTGCCCGAACTGTTGGTAAAGCAACCGTATTATCAACAAAATAAAAGTCTGGTTGCCAATCGAACGTACAACCTTCACAATCTATATCACCTTCAAAAGTAAACTCATCATGATTCGTGGTGCATGCCAGTAAATAATCACAATAATCCACAACATAGTCCACACAAGATCTTCTAAATTCTACTGTTTCAGTTGTCGTTCCACAATCACCAAAAACGGATAACTCGGCAAAATACATAACACAGTCATCCGAAAATCCTGAATCAAGAAAATATTGATCCAAAACATTTGCGAATGACGCATCATACCCTGGTTCTTCCAGCGACCATTCGTATACATCGTATTGATTACCATTATCATCCACTTTACCAACTTTCCACTGGTAGGAGCTGTATCCTCCTCCAATAACGTCTAATGAAACGGATTCATCTGCGCAAAATACTTCATCAGCTAAAATCTCAACTTCTGGGTTTATTAGGTTTGCATCTGTACATAATCCGTCTATGTAAACATACCCGAAATGTCCACCTTCCGTACAATCTCGAACGGTAAATTTCACACATGCTTCACTACCTATATGTTCACTTAAATCGTAAAAAGCACAAGTCCATGCTTTATATTTTATTTCACCTGAACCTTCATCAAAAAATCCAGAATTTGATCGAATACGAACGTTTTCAATTCTTTCACCATCAATAAAAATTTCATAATTAAAATACGGTTTTCTACCTTGAAAAGAATGTTCATCTTCTAAAACTGGGGCATATAAAAAGCTAAAATCTTGGTTTTCTTGGTTAACGTTAAAACAAAATTCAGCAACATTCCTGTCATCTTCCGGCGGACCTGTAGGGGGTCTAGTAGTACGTCCTGGTGCCCCTAGCTGAAGGATGTATTCACCTAATGCAGGCCAATTGCCATTAATCTCTGGAACTAGTGGATCAACAAAACCAGCAGTAGGTATAATAAAGGCTTCGATAAAGTCTGGGTTAAAGCTAGCGTTTAAGTCGTCTTCCTTCCTACTGACCAAATCATCTGATTCAATACTATAGCGCTCAAACGTCCAACCCTCATCTCCCATTTCTAAATCCCCATTTCCACAATCAGAAGTTAGAATACCTGCGGTTGCAGCAAGCGTAACTGGATTATTTTGATATCTTACCTCACAAATATCATTTTTAACAACCAAATTATAAGTCCCATCCCCTAGATTATCAAATAAATGATCAGGGGAATATTCTTCTGCTCTGTTAAATTCAACAAAAGTAAACCCACCATCAAGACTGTATAATACTTCACTTTCTCTCTTATTAGCGGCATTAACTCGAATTTGGCCATCTTCACAAGTAGGACAGGTAGGTTGCACCATTGTAACATGTGCAATCTCTGGTGCACAATCATTATCATCACAATCAATTTTTCCATCACAATCATCATCTTCACCATTACCACAAATTTCACCCTCACCGACCCCTGGTTCTATACCAAACAACTCGATTTCCGTAAAAGAAATAAAGCCAATTCCATCTAGTTGTAACCGAACAAATTTTCCTGATTTATTATTTAAAGGAATTCCTGTTCCTGAAGAAATAGGAGTATCTACATAAATCGATTCTACGATCGGAGATGATATATTAGTAGAAAGATCTGAATTTTCAAAAGGATAATCTGAAATTAAGATATAGTAATTCCCCATTCCTTTTGGAAACAAATCACTGGGATAGTGAATAGATAATTCTGATAAAACGCTTTGATTTTCTAAAGAAACTTGAAAATATGGATTATTCTCCATATAGGTTTTTGACGCCTTACCTTCGCTAAGCGTTCCATTTATTTCACCATCGACTGCACGTTCAGGAGGATTATTACCATCCGTTGTTGACTGACTAGCACTAAGTAATCCAATAGGATTTCCAGTTTGGCCACAATCAATAGGTTGTGATGGTGGATAAACAATAACCTGCCCATAAGATTGATAAAAAAAGAAAGTCAATACTAGAATTGTTAAAATATTATATTTCATAATTAGGTTGTTTTAGCTTAAATTATTTTATTGCTTTATATGATCTATCGGCCTAAATAGTTGATTTTTTCTGAGTGAATTATTAGTCCATTTGAATAAATACAAACAATATAAATACCTGCTTTTAGATCACTTAAATCCAATTGAGTGGTATTCCTGTCATCTAATTGCTGACTTTTAACTTCTTGCTGCAGTACATTAAAAAGAGAAACATGCCCTTCTTTATCAGGATAGGAAATATTTAAGGTTCTTATCAATGGGTTTGGAAAAACCTTAATACGATTAGAAAGAAGAGCCTTAGAAAGAATAGATTTATCTTGGACATCTACAAATTGCTCGTCACAATCTTCCGCTCCTGTGACTTCAACGCTATTTGAGACAAATACATCGTATTTCATCACCTCCGTGGACTTCTGTAATTTCATTTTTTGTTTATGAACCTTTGTGATGTTTTTTCTTTTTACATTCAAAGGAACCACAGAAACTCTATAAATGCCAATCGGAAGATTACTAAAGGTTTTTATATTTTCAGAACTACTAACTACGGTAATCTTTTCCCAAACATCTTTAATTAATTCTTTTTCCAGAACATAATTTAATGTTTGATTACCATCCCCTTGAGAAA